>JAEYUK010000157.1 GCA_023432655.1 Pseudomonadota bacterium
ACACTTCGGTAAGCACCTAACTTTAAGAGTTGAGGAGAAACTTTAACCATGCTCCAAATGTGAAGGAAGGGAGTCGCCGCAAGTTTAGTGTAACCTTCTTCAAATACTTCTTTTGAGTATTCCAGAAACTTTTTGTAGCCCTCAACATCCTGAGGAGATTTTTGATGTATCTGAGAATAAAGTTCTTCCGGATTGTTGCTATAATCAAATTTATAACCATCATCCCATAAAAGGCGGTAGAAGGGCGACACCGGAATCATCTCCACATAGTCGCTCATTTTTTTACCAGTAAGAGCGAAAAGCTCTTCCAGACATTCAGGAGCAGTGATAACTGTCGGGCCAGCATCAAAGGTAAATCCCTTATCCTTATAGACATAGGCGCGACCGCCGGGCAGATCTCGTTTTTCAAAGATCTTAACTTCCATGCCAGCAGCTTGTAAGCGGATTGCAGCACTCAATCCTCCAAAACCACTTCCAATAACTGCAACTCTTTTAGGTGTAGGCATTTGCAACTTTCTCCATAATATTTTTTAATTGAATGAGAGCGTCAGTACTTTGTGTGCCAGGAAAGGCCTTATCAAAGTAAGGGTAAATTTCCTGGTGTAATCGCTGCGCTTCAACTAGAGCACGTTTTTTAAGATTTGATTTATCCAAAAACTTCTTTAATGGGGCCTCATCAGGCAATAACCCTACTGCTTGTTTAAATTCAATAAACTCTTCTAAAGTCCCATAACGTGACAAGAACATCCAAACCCATGAAGCTCTTCCTAAACGCAAATCTTCAAGGGCCTTAGGATTTTGTGCGCCAAGAGTCAGATTACCCAAATCGTCAAATCTTTGGAGAGATATCCCAATAGCGCTGCCCATTTTACCCAGCAGATCTACATCAGCATCCTCGTCGGCCAGTAAAGCTCCAATTTGTAAGGCGAGCCCTAAAAGCACTCCACTTTTAAGTTCATGGCTTTTCATCCCAAGATCGAATATTGTTTCTCTCGGAACTGTCAGCATATGGGCCATTAGATCAAAAGCTTGACCATGATGGGCGTGGGCCATGGCGTGATGAGTGAGGTATAAGATTTTTATTTTGGTAGCATCATTCACAGGAAGATCATGGACCATTTTGAGGGCCTCAAAATACATCCAGTTTCCAGCATTTAAAGCGCAAGGCATTCCATAGAGGCGATGTAAACTCTGTTTACCTCGCCTCTCAAGACTGTCGTCCTGTATATCATCCACAATCAGCGATCCCGAATGAATCCATTCGATCATTTTCCTCAGCACTAAGACAGACTGATCAAGGGCCGAAGAATCCTGATGAGAACGATAGAGAGTAAATCCGATCTTTACCAGATCTCCCCTGAAGTCTTTTTTAGGACGGGCCAGAAACTCTTCTACTGGCCCGTTTAAGAATGTACCTAAAAAAGAATCCGGGCAAAAAACTGAATCACTAACCATTTGTTACCCTCGATTTTCTTTTCGTTTTCTTACTTAAGAACTTCGCATAGTGGTTTACGTTCTGAAAAGCCACCATTCTGGATAGAGGTAAGGACTTTACAAGTATCGTAACCATTCTTAAGAAGATTCGCATTGGCCCTCGTCAAATCGTCAAAAGACAATTGAGGAGTGCGGCTTAGTATCCATGCATATTCAGTAGAAGGATCTCCTACCACGGCATAAGAATAATCTTCTGCTAGATCAAGAATCCAATAGTTTCCGCCGAATGAATAGACCCAATCAAAGATTTTAACGAATGTAACTTTTAGTTTGGCATTTGTTTCTTTATCAACAACTTTCGCCCGTGCCTCAGCCGTTTTACGTGCACCCGTTTTGGTGTCGCAAGAATTTAAAACTTTAATCGTATTGCTCTTTGTGAGTGAATACTCAGCGACAGTATTTCCAACACATTGTCTTTGAAAGCTTTGAGGAATACTGGCAATCTCATACCAGGTACCGAGATAGCGATCTAGATCAACATTCTCAACAGTCTGAACATTACTTTGGTTGGGCCCCCCCCCCATGGCAAAAGCATTACCGGCAAGAACAAGAAAAGCACTTAAAAGCCAATTCATAACAACTCCTTTAAAGATGTGAACGAAATCCTTAACTCAGAATTACTCCCACTCTTCAGTTTTGTATAGAATTTTCTACACAAACTTAAAAAAATGTGTAAACTATACCTATGAAGAAAGAAGCAGAATTATTTAACATTCGACAAGTCATTGAACTTACAGGGGTTACCGAATTCACCTTAAGGGGATGGGAAACCCGCTACCTTGCTTTTGAGCCTCATCGCACTGAAACAGGCCGCCGCCTCTATGACCGAGAGGATATCCTCAAGATAAAGGCCCTAAAAGACCTGGTGGATCGAGGTTACCGTATAGGTTCGATTGCTACCCTTAAGCTTAATGAACTTCAATTACTGCTGGATGACAAAGATCCATCCCAAGTGGATCACCCCATAGATTCGGACATCTCAAAGATTCTTTCACATGCTGAACGCTTTGAGTGGGATCAGATTCATAAATTAATTATTAGAAAAAGAACTAAACTTTCTCCCACTGAATTTATTCTAACCTTTATTCTTAATTTGATTCATGAAGTTAATAAGCTTGTAGAGTTGCAGCAATTTTCTATCGCCCAGGAACATATTCTTTCATCGATCATTAAAGAAAACCTATTCTTCCTTAAAACGACAGCGCCTTCTCCTACTCATAAATCTGCTCGTATCGTGTTTGCTGCTCCTGAAGGTGATTTGCATGAAATCGGATTACTCATTGCTGCGACCTTAGCTAGCTTGGCCCGAATTCCTAACCTATATATCGGAGTTAATACACCTAAGAATAATATTTGCGATGTGTGCCTGAGGTTCAAGGCCACTCATGTCATACTTACCTCCACAGTCTCTAAAGAAGAAGGGGCCAAAGAGGACTTGATGAACTTCATCAATTTTCTGGACCGTCACTTACCACAAACTACCACCTTGTGGTTTGGTGGCAGAAACAGCATGAAACATTCATTGAAACTTGGAAGACCCTTTCAATTAATATCCTCTCTTCATGAACAAAATGAAATGTACGAGAAATTAAGGAAACAAAAATCATGAAAATTTTAATTACTGGGGCCACAGGATTAATCGGTAAAGAACTCGGAAAAGCTCTTGCGAAAGAGGGACATGAAATCACTGTCCTTTCCCGTAACCCTGAAAAGGCCCGCAGTGAACTTCCCTTTCCTGCACAGGTTTTCAAATGGTCTACGGAGGAAGATTTTCCTCAAGAGGCGCTCCATAATATTGAGGCCGTATTTAATCTGGCCGGAGAATCCATTGGGGCCGGAAGATGGAGCACTGAGAGTAAGAAACGCATATATGACTCAAGAATTAATGGCACAAAAAAACTTGTAAGTGCCATACAATCTCTATCTGCTACCCAAGAGAATAAGATAAAAGATTTTATCTCGGTCTCAGCGATAGGAATTTACGGTGACCAGGACGATACGATTCTCCAGGAAAAGTCTTCCAACGGTAATGATTTTTTATCGAAGGTGTGTGAGGACTGGGAAAAAGAAACTCTAGCTCTGGTAACCATGAATATCAGAGTCGTAAATCCACGTATTGGGATTGTGTTATCTCAATATGGCGGGGCCTTAGAAAAACTTCTACCATTATTTACTAATGGTATTGGTAGTGCTGTAGGTTCTGGTAGGCAGTGGATGAGCTGGATCCACCACCAGGACCTGGTCCGCCTCTTTTTACACATACTTAAAACGAAATCAATTTCAGGACCTATCAATGCCGTGGCCCCCAATCCTGTTACCAATTTAGTTTTTAGTAAAATACTGGCGAGATCGCTAAATAAACGTCTCTTTCCCAAGGTTCCCTCCTTCGCTCTTAAACTCGCCCTTGGAGAGATGTCGGCCCTGGTATTATCTAGCCAGAGAGTTTCCTGTGAAAAGGCCCTAGAGTCTGGGTTTACTTTTAACTATCCAAGACTTGAAGAAGCTTTTTCTGAAATAACAACTTACATTAAAGACGGTTATCAAGAATATTTTGCGGAACAATGGGTACCTAAAACTCCAGAGGAGATCTTTCCATTCTTTACGAATGAAGAGAATTTAGAAAAATTAACTCCAGATTTTCTAAGTTTTAAAGTCATGGGAAAGTCCACTCCTCAGATTAAAAGCGGAACCATTATCGATTACCGCCTGTCTCTTTATGGAATTCCTTTCTACTGGAAAACAGAGATCCAAAATTGGGAGCCCATCCATAAATTTGTTGATGTGCAACTCAAAGGTCCCTATAAGACTTGGCATCATACTCACGAATTTATACCGTTTTTAAATGGAACGCTTTTAAGAGATCGAGTGCTGTATCGATTGCCCTTGGGTGCCTTAGGAAACCTAGTGGCGGGAATCAAAGTCTTATCTGATGTGAGAAATATCTTCGCCTTCAGGAGACAGTTTATATCTAAAAATATTTGAATTTAAGTTTAAGCTTTTTGTTTCCCTGGAGTTTAAACTTACTTTTTGTATAACTTGGTGGTCCAAAAAAAACACCTGGATTATTGGAAAAGGCAAAACCTTCTTGCGGTATTCCAAATAATCCAGTGTCTAACCTGTCATTACTATTTTGGTCATGGAAGGCAGTCATGGCATAAGTTCCATCAGGAAGGTCTCCGAAGAGCACCCCTTCATTCAAGGCCATTTTCGTTGAAATTTTTCCTTGCTTTATACTTTTCGCCTTTTTATCCGGAAATCCTTCTTCCGTATTGAAAATAAGGTAAAGAACATTCCCTTTGTCGTTTTTTAAATGCGTAAAATGGACTTTCAACTCACCAGCATAGATGGGCGAAACAAAGAAAAGAAAAATGATGCAGATCCAAGATTGTGTCATGCTGTTAATAGTAGAAGAGCTTATTTAAAATGTAATCAACCAGGCCCTTTTTTTGGCCAATCTTTTAAAACTGTATGATACTTTATTCTATGAATCTTAATGAAATAGCCATTTTTATAAAAGTCGTTGAATTGGGGAGCTTTATCGCGGCCGCCAACTTTTTGGAGATGCCAAAATCCACAGTCAGCGCCAAAATCTCTTCATTGGAAAAGAGATTGGGTGTAACCCTGATTAGAAGAACCACCCGCAAACTTCACATTACTGACATTGGGAAGAAGTATTATGAAGAATGCCAAAAGGCCCTTTCTCAGATCCAGACAGCTGAAGAACAAGTTTCAGAGGGGCAGACCATTCCTCATGGCCCACTCAAAGTTACAGCACCCGTTGAACTCGGTGGGGCCCTACTCCCTCAAGTCATTGCCGAATTTAATAAGAAGTACCCTCAAGTCGTCTTAGAATTAATCCTGACAGACCGAACGGTGGACCTCATTGCTGAAGGAGTCGACATAGGAATTAGAACCGGGACTTTGAAAGATTCTAGTCTCATCTCCAAAAAACTGGGGAGTATTTATTTTGCTCCTTTTACCTCTCCAAAGTACCTCAAGAGTAATCCGCAGATTCGGTCTCTTAAAGATTTAGAACAAAGTTGTGCCATCGTCTTTTCTTCCCTAGGAACCTTAGAATGGCATCTCATAAACGGCAGAGAAAAACAGATCATCCGTCCTCAAAAACGCCTGGTCGCAAATGATCTGAATTTAATTAAAACTCTGACTATCTCTGGAATGGGAGTAAGTATTCTTCCAACCTTCCTTTGTTTTAACGAAGTCAAAAACGGAAAACTGGTACGTATCCTGAAAAACTGGCAAACTGATGTAAGACCGGTTCATTTCATTTACCCCTCTCAGAAATTTGTTACGCCAAAAATTAAGGCCTTTATTGAAGTGGCCTCAAGTATTTTAAAAACAAGCTTAGAGACGGCCGAACTTTAAGGGTAATCAGGAACTTTTACTGGTTCTTCGGGCAAGGGTATTTTTTCATCGTCGCCAGGAACCATGGGAAAAGAGCCATCGATCCAAGCCTTTTTGGCCATTTCTATTTTCTCCATGCTACTAGAGACGAGGTTCCACCAAATATAACGTTTCTCAGGGAAAGCTTCTCCGCCAATGAGGGCCAAAACCACATCGCTTGAGTGCTGGAGTTCTATTGCCGAATCATCCTGCATCACGATCATCTGGCCTTCCTGATAAACTGTACCATTCATTGTGATCTCACCCTTAACGACATACAATGCATGTTCATGGCCTTTCTCTTCGAACGAAAAAGATCCTTCTTTAAACCCTCTCATGACCATGAAAATGAGGGGACTATAAGCATGAAGCTTCGAACTAAACCCCAAGGCGCTTCCGGCCACTAAATTAATATCCAGTGATTCTGTCTTAAATTCAGGAATGTCACTTTTCTCATAGTGGTGAAAACTTGGATCAACGTCCTCAAAGGCCTTAGGCAGAGCGACCCAGAATTGAAGACCATGAATACTCCGATCTTTCTTTCTGGCGTCAACACTTTCTCGTTCAGAGTGTGAAATCCCCTTCCCTGCGGTCATCCAGTTGACCTCGCCGGGTAAAATCAACTGGGTCGATCCCAGCGAATCCCGATGGAGAAGGGAGCCTTCAAATAAATAAGTAAGAGTCGAAAGACCAATATGAGGATGGGCTCTTACATCCACCTGATCATCCGGCGCTTTGAGAAATACGGGCCCCATATGGTCTAAAAAAATAAAGGGGCCAACCATTCTTTTCTTCATCCAGGGAAGAATTCTTCTTACCGGTATACCTATGTCTTTAGTCCGGGAATTAATAATTAACTGAATTTCATTTTTCATAAAACCCCCTCCACCACATATTTTCCCTCCTCCATTTCCTGATTGTCATTATATTAGCTTCGGACAACATAAATAAGAGCTGATTAAGTAGATTCATAGTCCATACATATAGACAAAGCTTTAGAACCTCCTGGACAATTGACGGACTTAAAAGGAGCAAAAATGGAGTTAAAAATTACTGACACTGTCGTCGGAGAAGGAAAAGAAGCGGTTAAAGGCGCTCTTCTGACAATGAACTATGAAGGTTTTTTAGAAAATGGAACAAAGTTCGATTCTTCTTTGGATCGTGGACGCCCCTTCGAATTTGTGATTGGCTCAGGTAGAGTCATTAAAGGTTGGGATCAAGGTATTATGGGGATGAAAGAAGGCGGAAAAAGAACACTTCATATTCCAGCGAATCTTGCCTATGGAGACCGCGCTGTGGGTGGAATCATTCCACCAAACTCAAATCTCATTTTTCATGTAGAATTAATCGAAGTACTAACCCGCGATTAACACCAAAAAAAGGGCCCCTGAAAGGGGCCCAGATACTTAGAATTTAGAAGTCAGTTCTTTTTTCTTTTCCAGATCTACATCAAGGTACTGATAGAGGTGCTGAAAGTATTCACTATAACCAAAGTTCTTTACCCACCCTTGGCTAATATATTGTTTCTCACGGTGAAAACCAAAAATCCAAGGAACCTGCTCTGAAACCATTTGATTAATTTCAGCATAGAGTTTTGAACGTTCTGGTGAATCCTGCATAAGAGTCGCTTTTTTAAAGAGCTCATCAAACTTTGGATTACAGTAGTTAGCACCGTTAGAGCC
>JAEYUK010000201.1 GCA_023432655.1 Pseudomonadota bacterium
CTGGGATAACGCTCGAAATCTTCTTTCGGGCCAAACTGTTTAGGGTTCACAAAAATGGAAAAGTAAACGACCGGATGATCCAAAAGAGCTTGCTTTAAGAGTGAAAGATGACCTTGGTGCAGGTTCCCCATAGTTGGAACAAATCCCACAGACTTAGTTTCTAAGGACCTGAGCTTTTGAAGCTGTTCCGTATTATCAACGAGAGTTACCATGTTTTATTACCTTCAAACCATGACACAAGCTTTTGACCTAATTCAAATTTGCTCAAGGGAACTGGTCCGGTAATTGAATCTTTTTCGACAAAAAAGTATTCGCCTGAAGCTTTCTGAAATCCTTTGATTTCCGGCCCACCGATGAGGCCATTGGCGACCTTATTTCCGATCATAAGATCTACCGGCTTGCGGTTCATCTTCTCCATGAATACTTCTTCAGTGGTTTCTGTTTCTGCGGCAAAGCTCACGACCTTCTGAGATTTTTTGAGCGAAAGAATTTCTTTCAAAATATCAGCAGCTTGCCTGAAAGGAAGTACAGAACCCATAGTCTCTTTTTTTAATTTGATACTGGCCGGATCAAATTCAATGTCAGCAATGGCGCCGGTTGAAATATAGAGATCGGCTTCAGGAAAAGCTTTCACTGCGGCTTCCTTCATAAGTGCCGTAGTGGGAGCTTTAATGAGATTAAAGTTTGGATGCCCAAGAAGATTATTCACTTCTTCCGTGCACTGATGTCCGGCCAAGACTGTTACTTTATAGCCTGAAGCTAAGAATGCTTTGGCTACACTTATTCCCATTTTACCACTTGAAGGATTGGTGATGTAGCGTACAGGGTCCAGTGGGGAAGCTGTGGCCCCGGCCGTGATGATAATCTTTTTATTTTTATTCAGAGTAGGATCAAAGCTTTCAATGAGGTCCACTACCGAATTAACTTCAGGAAACTTTCCTGCACCAATATCTCCACAGGCGAGGAGACCTGACACCGGGTTAATAATACCAAGGTGGTTCAGCTTTTCTAATTGCGCGCGATGCTCTTGAGTGCGCGGATTCATCCACATTTCTGTGTTCATGGCCGGAAAAAGTAGCACAGGTTTTTTTCCTATCGCGAGAAATACACTAGTTAAAAGATCGTTAGTGATTCCCATACTCAGGCGCGCCAGAGTGTTGGCACTTGCCGGAGCAATTACGAGTTTGTCGGCCCATTTAACAAGATCAATATGGAGAACGGTGGCCTTATTGTTTAAATGTCCGGGTTTAAAATCATCTATGGGAAGATAAGTGGCTTCCACACCGAGATACCGGAATGTTTCAGGACGAATGAACTCTAAAGCACCAGTCGTTAGAATGACTTTTACATCATGACCATTTTTCACTAACTGGCGAGCGACATCGAAACTTTTATAACTGGCGATGGAGCCGGTGACGGCCAAAAGTATTTTCATAGGGGCTCAATTTGGGTTGTAAACCAAAGATGAAGGGCGGAGTGAATGAGTTCCGGTTTCCTTTCAAGGGTCACAGCAGATGTTCCCTGGAATAGACCTTCCCATAGCGCTTCAGAGCCGCCGGTTAAAATAATTTTAGTAAGGTTATGCTGAGAAATAAGTTTTTGGGCCAGAAGCGCGAAAGCCGAGTAGCTGTCCGTGATGGCGCTGGCCGTTTCGTTTGGAAGTTGTTGAGACAGATTCATTTCCAGCTTAAGATCTTTAAGCTGCTCGCCCTTTTCATAAGTGCTGAGGTAAGCATTCACACCAGGAATAATATAGCCACCTAGAAATCCTTCCGAAGTTACGACATCCATAGTGACAAATGTTCCAGCATCAATAAGGAGTGAAGGCTCTTTTACCTTCTTATAAACATAATAGGCTTCAATCAGACGGTCTTCACCCAGAGTCGCTGAATAGTTTACGGGCATACCAGCAAACTTTTTCCCTCTCCAATAGTCTTTCAAATAAGTGATGAGAAAACCCTTCTCCTGAAGAGTAGCAATAGTCTCAGGGTAAGATTTTACCTCGGCCACAACAACGCTCGTATTATGGGCATTCATTCCCAGTTGGTCCAGGAAGAGAGCGAGTTCGCTCAGAGGAACGACTTTAATGAGTTGCCAATGATCCTGGGCCTTTTGAAAAATTCCAGCGTGAGGATTAGTATTTCCAAAATCCAGTGTAATAAGTCCTAACATTTATTTTCTCTGATCTTGAAGATAGCGGTTAATAAGATCTGTTTTAAGTTTAAAAAGATCTGCAATCGGTGTGCAGAATTTAGGCGGCGTGTTTGGACCCAGCTTAAAAAGATCGTTGATGACTAAAACTTGTCCATCTGTTTTTTTGCCGGCCCCGATACCGATGGTTGGAATGGAGAGGGCATTAGTGATTTCTTCTGCAACATGAGCATCAACCATTTCCAATACAATCGAAAAACACCCTGCATTCTGGAGCGCCATAGCTTCTCTTTTCAGACGGGCGGCATCGTCTTCACTTTTTCCGTGAGTGAAGTACCCACCTAGTTGATGAACTGATTGGGGAGTGAGACCAATATGTCCCATGACGGGAATTCCGGTTTGAGTTAATCGTTCGATGAGTTTTAACTGATAGGGGAAAGCCCCCTCAAGCTTAATCGCCTCACAGCGAGTTGCCTGGAATAGTTTAGTGGCCGAGTGGACTCCCTGAGTGACCGTTGAGTAACTACCAAACGGAAGATCAACCACCATGAATTTATCTGGCGCTCCCCGACGGACAGCTTTAGAGAAAACTTCCATTTCGGTAAGAGTCACTTCAACTGTCGTCTCCAGACCTAGCATAACATTACCGAGGCTATCACCCACTAAGAGGAGGTCAATGTCGGTTGTATTCAGCATCTGGGCCGTCTGATAATCATAGCAAGTAAGCATTTGGAGGTTACCTTGCTTGGCCTTCTTAATATCTCTTAAATTTAACTTTTTCATGGGTGATCCTGATTGATGGTCCGAAACGTTTTCATAAGAGCGGATTTTTGCCAGCGCTCTCGTATTATTTTTCTGGTTTCTTCCACATTGGTCTCGTCAATTTCCTTATCGAAAGATCCTGATTGGATTTCTTCTAAGAGGCTTTTTAAATTTCTGTGAAATTCCGGTGTAAAGAGACGGTGATACCCTTTCTCTGCACCAATTAAGGCATTGGGGCTAATCAGATCAAAAAAACCTTCTGGGCCAATATCTACCATGGCGTTCACGATAAGTTTCAATTCATGCCAGCACTCAAAGTAGGCGAGTTCTGGTTCCATGCCCGCTTCCACCAGATGCTCAAACATCTCACCAGCAGCATAAGGAACAAGTGAGCAGAGAAGCCCTTGTTCAGAATAAAGATCCGCTTGTGTTTCATTTTTAAATGTAGATTTATAGGGACCCATGTTGATTCCCATATTACGAGCAAGAGCTAAGAGCCACGATTCAAAAGTTTTTGAGTCACCTTGAAAATGCTCCAGAGAATAGACTGCTCCTAGTTTGCCTTTAAGTGTGTACTGTTTTCTAAGCTCGGTTCCAATGGATTTAGGAGCGAAGAGCACGTGCTGCAGGTGAGAGTATTTTTTATGAAATTCAGATTTTAAAAGTGAGAAGCCATGGGCATAAAGAATCGTACTGCCATCTTTGATAGAAGAAGCATGCTTTATCATGAAATCATGATGACTTTGATCTGGAGTTAATAAGGCAAATACATCACCGGCATAAAACTCAGGGGATCCGATTTCGACTGTTTCAAAACCAAGTTTGTTGGCAATTTCTAAAGATGAACTTTGGGACCTTAAGGC
>JAEYUK010000208.1 GCA_023432655.1 Pseudomonadota bacterium
ACTCACCGAATGCTTCATATTCCCTGGATGTACCGCCGCTTTCATTCAGTTCATCACGCCTCTCTTAAGCCCTCTCCCTGGGCCTCATTTTCTTTTCACCCAGTGGAATCAATTATTGAAGCACTTCCGATTCCTCTATTTTCCTTAATTCTTCCTCTCCACCCGGTAGTGATCGTAATTTACCTTACTGCCATGACTCTTTCGGCCATCATCAATCATCTGGGTTTTGAAGTCATGCCTTTAAAACTTCAAAAATGGTTTATTTCAGGCACTCATCATTCAAACCATCATCGCCATTTTAACTCAAATTATGGACTCTTTTATACATTCTGGGACCGACTTCTCGGTACAGAATACGATCCTAGAAAATCCCCAAGGCCAAAGTTTCGCTAACGCCTATATAGCCTTCACTATACCACTGCCACCAGGACAGAATCATGATCATGTGGCCCAATAAGATAAAAAAGTGACTCCACATTTCTACCCTGTCAGAAGCTTGAGATAGATAACGATACCAGTGAAGAGCCTCATCAATTAAGGAATAAATAATACTTAAGGCGACCAATACCAACGCTGGAATTTTCAAAAAATTGGGAAAATGGTAGGCCAAACATAGCACCATAACACTCGTAATCCCGGCGAATATGGTTATATGATGAACCAGGGCTTCGGCACGTTGTAGAAATTCTTTATAAATAGTTCTATGTCCAATGGTATCAAAAGCAATGGCAGTAGAGAAAATAAAGACGCCTAGTGGAATATTATAAACATAAACAGGAAAGTTCACGCCATTGAAGTGGCCCGTACCTATGAATAAGCTCACAATAGCAAAGAGCCCATACATAAGTCCTACCCAAAGGATATAGACGATCCAGTCTTTCTTATCAAACTCACGGACACGGCCCGCGTAGATTAATGTTTCTTTCAAAAAACTTACCTGACTCATCCTATGCTCCAAACTTTTGTCGGTCTTTTTATTTCTTCGCCTTGAATACATGACCACCATAATTGTGACAGAAAAGACTTGAAGGTAGAAAGAACAATCACTATTTTTTTAAATTTGGAAACGTAAACCCTCTTCTGTAAGCTCAGGGCCGGATCCCGACGAATCAAAAGTCCAATGTGAGAATAAACTTTTGCAGCAATCAGAACGGCCCAAGAAGATCTAAGGGAAAGAAACTTAAGCCCTGCATATCCTTCTCGGTAAAGTTCATCGGCCCTTTTTAAAAGCCGCTCTTGTATTTCGAGAAGAGAGCTTTGATTTGAAGGATGAAAAAGGTCTTCTTCAAAGATTCCCTTTTCTTGTAACCAGGATAGTGGCAGATATAGTCTCCCTCTTACTCTATCTTCTTCGATATCACGGCAAATATTAGTAAGCTGCATCGCCTTTCCCATAGCAACCGCATGAGAGAGGGCCCCATCATTTCTTATACCTAATACGTGACACATCATCAGTCCCACAGTACCAGCAACGCAATAGCAGTAGTCTTCAAGCTCATCTAGTGTTTGGAAACGGGTCGATGAAACATCCATTTCCATGCCTCTTAAAAGATCCAGAGGGTATTTCATAGGCATCTGATATTTTTTTACAATTTCACTCATCCCTTGCATCTGAAAATTTTCAAACGATTCACAGGGAGCAAGCCGTTCTGTTTGATGAATAAGATGTTTTAAACGAAGCCTTGCCTCTGAAAGACTTGGTGCTTCGTCAATCTCATCATCACAGTAGCGGCACCAGGAGTAAAGTTTCCAGGCAGCTTCTTTTTCTTCAGTAGAAAAAAAGAATGAGGCCAGAGCAAAACTCTTTGATCCGTTTTGAATGGTGTCTTTATGTAATAGGAGTTCCGTATTCATCAAACCATATCTCCAATCATAAGACCGGCAGTCGCTTTGGCGGAATTAACAACTCCTGGCACTCCGGCCCCTGGATGAGTACCGGCCCCAACGAAATAAAGTCCTTCTAGCTGTCCATCTCGATTATGATGACGGAAGTAGGCACTTTGAGTAAGTCTAGGCTCAAGAGAGAAGGCCGATCCATGAAAGGAATTAAGTTCAGTTGAAAAATCCATAGGAGTAAAAATTCTTTGGGTCACAATGTTTTCACGAAGACCCGGCATATATTTTTCCTCCATGTATTTCAGAATCTTTTCAGCATAAATCGGTCCTTCTTTAGTCCAATCTATGTTCATCATTCCTAAATGGGCCACGGGGGCCAGAACGTAAAAACATTCATGCCCTTCTGGAGCAAGATCAGGATCGGTCAGGCTTGGCACATGAAGGTAAAGAGAAAAATCGTCCGGTAAGGTACCATTTTTAAAAATATCATTTAGTAGTTCTTTATAACGTGGTCCAAATAAAACGTTATGATGGGCCAGATGAGGATATTTTTTCTTGGTTCCGAAATAGATTAAAAATAAGCTCATGCTGAAATGTTTATTTTGTAAATCCTTACTTGTCTTTTGGACGATCGGCTCGTTTTTTAGAAGATCTTTATAGGTATGAACAACATCCCCATTACTCACAACCGCATCACAGGACCAAACCTCTCCCTGAATCGTTTTTACACCCTTGATTTTCCCATTTTGAGTTATGATTTCCTGAACTTCATTTTTTAAGCTAATGGTTCCACCTAATTCAGTGAAGTATTTTACCAGTGCATTCACTAATGCCCCGGTCCCCCCTTTAGGAAAAAACACACCCCAATTCCTTTCAAGGAAAT
>JAEYUK010000247.1 GCA_023432655.1 Pseudomonadota bacterium
CTCCAACACAACTCGCGAAGAACGATTTTGATTTTGGTTCTCAGTCTGGCAGAAACCAGCAACAGGGAACTGATAAGCAATTCGGTTCAGAACAAAACCAGCGACGTCATGAGCAAGAGCGCCGTCAGGAACTCTGGAATCTCTTTAACAAGGAAGCTGCGTAATGGCCGAAATCGGACGCCCAGTTTCTCCACAAGAGATGCAGTATAAGCAGGTCACGATGGGACCTCGTAAACTTACTGGTAATAAAAGCGAAGCTCAGATTCGTGAAGATATCATCAATAAGGCGACAGGGCGCAAGCCTACGAATGAACTCTTTAAAGAGGGGCCACATAATCAAATGGGAAAAGATGAGTTTTTAAAACTCCTTACTTTCCAGCTCCAGCACCAGGATCCGATGAATCCAATGGATCAAAGTAAAATGACTGGTGAACTTGCTCAGTTCTCTCAACTTGAGCAGCTTTCAAATCTTAATAAAAAGTTTGATGAAGGGAATAAGGCCCAGGGAATGCAGGATAAATTTTATGCTGCTTCTTTTGTCGGTAAAAAAATTGTTACCACTGGTTCCTCCATTCATTTAAAAAATTCCGGTGACCCGGGTGACGTTCTTTTCAAACTCGATGGAGATGCATCTAAAGTAATGGTGCGTATCCTGGATGAGAAGAACAACGTTATGGGTGAAATCTGGAAGGACGGTATGTCTCAAGGTTCACATCAAGTCACTTGGGATGGTGTGGCCCTCGATGGTTCTCCGGCGGTGAAAGGAACTTACCGTGCTCAGGTGAAAGCTTGGGACAATATGGGGAACGAAGTCGGGACCAGAACTGAAGCCACCGGAACTGTTCAATCCGTAATGTTTGATGAAGGTGAACCTGTTCTTACAGTTAATGGTCAGAAAGTTTATTTAAGAGATGTGCAGAGCTTTCATACAGCTGAATCGCAGACTCATATGCAAAATGCAGCACAGGCAGTAAATTCCGGCTTGTCGGGGCATAATGGTTCGATAAACTTAAATAACGCAGTTAATGCGAAAAGTGTTTCACCAGAGCAGGCAATGAATGCTTATTCTGACAACACAGGAATTTACGACTAATGAGTAAAGTTAATTCGCTTCTTATTCCTAACGTTTCATCCCTTCCTTCTGATGTCCAGAAGGCAGAGAAAGCAAACGCCCTTAAGCAAGGGGAGAAGAGTGAATTTAAGGGGCTGGTTGATCAGCTTTCTCAGCAGGATCTTCGTCAGCCGCAAGTCGGCCCGAAACAGGTTGGCCAGGATGTTAATGTTTCCACTCATGCAATGAAAAGATTGCAGGAGAGAAATATAGAGCTTGATGGAAATGAGTACATGAAGCTTAAAGAAGCGATGGGTAAGTTACGTACTAAGGGCGGTCATGACTCCCTGGTGATTACGAACAAAGCGGCCTATGTGGTCGACGTGGATAAAAACACGGTCGTAACAGCAGTGGATAGAAACAGCATGAACGAAAACGTATTTACCAAAATCGATTCGACCATATTTATGATGTAAATCGACTTAGGAGTGAGTCGAGAGCATAGGTAGTTTTAATATTAATTTGGATTGAGGTTGGCTGGTCCTTTTCTGGAAGCCATTGGTTGAGAGCCCGTCGTGCTCAAAACCCCTCGCCACGGTTCTAGGAGGGACAGGTATGAGTATTCTTTCGTCTTTTAACATCGGTGTTACAGGTCTAAACGCTGCAGGTTCATCAATGGGTGTTATCGGTGATAACATCGCAAACGCCGGCACACATGGTTTCAAATCTTCACGCGCAGAATTCCAGGACATGCTAGCGAACTCTCTTAAAGGGATCGACGGCGGTGACCAGATGGGGTCAGGGACAAAGCTTGCTCACATTACTCCTCAATTTACTCAGGGGACTGTTTCTCGTACTCAAAACATTACTGACCTTGCTATTAACGGTAACGGTTTCTTCGAAGTCGATGCACCATTTGGTAAAGGTTATACTCGTGACGGTGCTTTCCACTTTGATAAAGATGGATTCATGGTTAACAGTGACGGTTACAAAGTCCAAGGTTTCATGCCGGATGAAAAAGGTAACATCACCAATAAAAAAGATGCTATTAAATTAGGTAATACAAATATTCCGGCAACTGCAACGTCAGAAGTTACAATGAGAATGAACCTTGATTCTCGTGATGGTGTGAAAGTTTTTGATCCGGCCAATCCTGATAAAACTTCAAACTTCAATACTTCTCTTACTGTATTCGATTCTGTCGGTACTGCTCGTCTAGTGACTGTTTATTTTAATAAGCAAGCTGCTGGTGGAGCTTGGGAATATCATGCAATGGTAGATGGTAAGGATACTCCAAATGGCATTCCTGGCCAAATGGTTGAGATGGCCAATGGTCAATTGATGTTTGATCAAAAGGGTGTTCTACAGGAAGAAATCCCTGGGCTTAACGCTTTCAACTTCAACAATGGTGCTCTTCCTGGCCAAAAAATTGCTTTCAACTTCGGTGAATCGACAAAAGAAGGCGGCACAGGTTTAGATGCTTCTACTCAGTACGGTTCTAAATCTTCAGTTTCTCGTCATAATGCTGATGGGTCTTCTGCTGCAACACTTGCTTCGATGTCATTCAATGATGACGGTGTTCTAACCGCTGTTTATGATAATGGCCAACAACGTGATCTAGGCCAGGTTGCTATTGCTAAATTTGAAAACAATGAAGGTCTATTCAAAACTGGTAAGAACCTTTTCAAAGAAACTCGTAAGTCTGGTCAGGCAGCTCTTGGTAAGCCGGGTGCCGACGGTCGTGGTGAAGTTCTGGCAAAATCGATTGAGCAATCAAACGTAGATATTGCTAACGAATTTATCAGCCTAATGGCCGCTCAACGTAACTTCCAGGCCAACACCAGAACGATCACAACATCAGACCAGATGTTACAGGAAGTTCTGAACATTAAGAGATAATAGATAACTCTAGCTCCTAGAAACTTTTTTTCACTCCATTAAGGGAATCGTCTTAGGACGATTCCCTTTTTTTTGTCCTTCCCAACTTCCGATAGTCTTATTACGATAAGATTTATGGAAAAAATTAAAACTCTCTTAAATGTTTATCTGGTTTTCTCTTCTGTCTCGGCTTTCGCAGCGGGAGGTTTTGAAAAACCGGTCCTGTGGTCGGCCAAGGCTGCCCAGCGAGGTGGGGCCTATACTTCTTCAGTGACTGGGGCCGAAGCTCTGTACTTTAACCCTGCGGGCCTTATCCAACAGGAGAAGAAAGAGTTTAGTGGTGCTTTGAGTGTGGCGAGCAATACATTAGGGGCTGCCATCATAGAGGATAATAAAGAAGTCACTAACACTCCTTTTCCCGTAACTCCTATTGCAATTATGTACGCTCAGCAGATAGACGCTCAAAGTGCTTTTGGGTTAGGCCTATACACCGTGGGCGGCCTCAATGTTGGTTTTGATAATGTGACCCTGGGTGCCTTAGGAGGCGAGTATTCTAACTTCAAGCCTGATGCCTTCTCTAAAATGATGATGATGGAAGTGGGCCTTGGTTATGCCCGTAAATTAAACTCTAATCTTTCTTTTGGCGCCACTCTGCGGGCCGACTATGTAAGGGCCGATATCGGAGATATCCAGGTGATTCGTGCTCCTGATAATACAGTGCTGGGAGTAAGCGAGGTGGCCTTTGAAGAAATGGACAGCTTTAGCCTAGGGGCCTTCATTTTAGGTCTCAAATACACTTCGGACGATGAGAAAACAGGTCTGGGAGTTAATTACCGAAGTAAGTTCAACATTGATCTTAGAGGGGATGCCAGCGGAAAAGTAGTGTATTCCAATGCTGGTGCTGGTGTTACCGGTCTTAATGCCGGACAAATTTATGAGATGAAGGGGTCTCGCACTGATTTTTCAACTTCATTGCCTGAAGCTCTTACCTTTTCTTTTAATCGCCAGGTCACAGATAACAATACGCTCTATTTAGAATATACCTGGACTGAGTACTCAAATAATGAAGCGATGAGAATCGATGGCACAATGACTGATCCTCTAGGGAATTCTAAACAAACGCCGGATCAGATTTTTAAATGGCATGACATGCATGATTTTAAAATCGGTTGGACTAACACTGCTATTGAAAAATGGATTTTGGGTGGAGGATATGTTTTCACTCTTCCGGTAACGAACAAAAAATTTGCCGGCTCAACCAACGCAGCTCCAGGAAACTTCCATCATTTTTACTTAGGTGCCGGACGGATGTTCAAAGATTTCCGCATCGACGGAGCCGCTGAGTATTATGAAGGTTCAGGAAAAGGAGCATCTGCGGCCGCTCAAAATTCAGACGGAAGTATCATCAATGCCGTTAAAGGTGTTTCAAGCGCTCAAGCTTATGCCGTTACTCTTTCAGGGTCTTACTATTATTAGGGAAGTAACCTAATGAGGTTACTTCTATCTTCGGCCAAATTTAAAAAAATTCTTGTGCGGTAGGAGTAAACTTAATTTACTAAGGAGGGACTCATGAAACTGATGACCTTCGTTTTTATCTTAGGTATTACCCTGATGGGGTGTTCCCAGGAAAAAACTCCTCCCGAGCGTCAGGAAGAATTTGATTTCGACCGTGAAGAATTAGAAATTCAGCGGGAAGAAGAACAGCGAGAAAGAACCAGTAGGGCCTTCCATCAAGACGCGAAAGAGGAAGAAGTTGATTAACCGTTATTGCCGATCGCCTCGACCGGACAAGCGGCCAAGGCGTTTTCAGCATCTTGAATTTCTTCGGGGGTTTGCGGCTGAAGTTTTACGAAGGCATGGCCATCGTCATCGTTCATCGCAAAGTGCTTAGGAGCTTCAACACAACAGGCATCACAAGCTATACAAGAATCATCTACGTAGTAACTACCTGGAACATTCTCTTTAAAGCGTGCTGTTTTATCTGCCATGTTTCACTCCTGCGGGAGCCACAATTTATAACAAACTTTGGTTTGTGACAACCTTTGCTTTGTTATTCATTGTTTTGACGATCTCATCTCTGACTTTTCGAGAAAATTGCTGACTCTGAGAGGCTAATTCAGCTTTTAACTGCTCAGAACTTTTACTTTCTGGAGTCTTTTGCCCCACAACTTTTAGCATGAAAATGGTTCCTGGATTACCAAAATCCAGAACAGTTCCGGTGCTAGCTTTAAAGATTTGATCGGCTTCAGCTGGTGTAAGGGGCGAGGAAACTAACGTCTGATCAAATTGATTAACATCAGTATTTTTAAAGATCTGTCCATTTACCTGCTGGGCGAGGGCTTCGGCGGCTGTGAAGTTATTATTTTCAAGTGCAGTTTTAATCTTTTCTGCAGTTGTTTTTAAAAGGCCATCGAGATCTTGAGTCTTAGTTTTTTGGATAGAAATGCGGGCCAGTTCTTCTTTAACGCTTTCAAGGGGTTTAATGTCAGCAGCTTTCTTATCTTCCACTAAAATAATGTGGTAACCAAATTGCGTTTTAATCGGCTCAGAAATCTCACCTTTTTTCATCGCAAAAGCTGCAGCTTCAAATTCTGGAACCATTCTTCCAGAAGAAAACCAACCTAGATCGCCACCGTTACTCTTACCAGTAGGATCTTGTGTTTCCTTTTCAGCGATTTCCTTGAAGTTTTTTGTAGTTACACGGGCCTTGATGGCCTTTGCTTTCTCCAAACTTTGAGCGTCGTCACCGGCGATCAAGATATGGCGGGCCTTAACCTCTTCTGGTTTTTGGTAAGTTGAAAGGTTTTCATTATAAGCCGACTCCAGGATCTTTTCAGATTCTGGTTGGGCCAGGAAGTCCTTAACTTCTTGGGCAGAAATTGAGATAAGGGGAGTTAGTGACTGTCTTGAAATCTTTACCCCTTGAACGGTTACTTGAGTGCCTTTGAACTTAATAATGTCCTGAGCATAATTCTCTGAAACGATCAGGTTATTAAAGAGCTCATCAATTTTCTTCTGTTTAAGGTCGCTACTAACGAGTTCTTCAAATTGCGAAGGGATGTAGCCATTGGCCTGAAGCATGTTACGGTAGAGGTTGACATCAAATTGACCATTCGTTTGAAAGTAAGGCAGGTTTCTGATTTCGTTTTTGATCTCATTTAATGACACAACGAATCCTAACTCGTCGGCAGCATTAAGGATCAATTTCTGCTGAATCAGTCCATTGAGAACCGATTGCTTAATCCCCATGTCTTCCATTTGTTTCTGGGTCATGCCCGAACCGCCCATCATCTGGTTAAAGAATTCTACCTGACGGTTTAAAGCTGTTTGGTACTCTCTGATATTGATGGGAGTGCCATCAACCTCGGCCACGTTCGAAGAAGTTCCCATCGAAATATTGCCGAATCCACCAAAGAGGAAGCTGGCAATAATGATGAGAAAAATGAACGTCAAAATGAAATAAGAGACTTTACCCGCAATAGCGTTTTTCATGAGATTCCTTTGAACAATATAAATGCAAGTTATTTTATCGGGGAAGAGCAGGTACGGTCAAAGACTTTATCTCGAAACTTGTTTGGCAACTGGCAGGAAATTCTTTAATCTTAAGGAATAAGCAAAATAAGGGTCATCTTTTGAAACTAATTCAAGAATCTTCTAAGACTAAAATTGTCAGTAATTTTGTCGTCGGTATTCTTGCCGTTTATGGCATTTCGCAGAAGCAGTTTAGGCTCGATGAGCCTTCATTGTTTCACAGAATCATGGCAGAAATTATTTCTCCAGTGCAGCAAGGTATTACCAACTCCAAAGAAAGCATCACGTCACTTTGGGAAAATTACATTTCAATCGTCAACACGAGTAAAGAAAATACTGTTTTAAAGAAACAAATCTCCCGTCTTGAGAGTGATCTCACTTTCATGGAGGAGATGAGAAAAGAAAACTTTCGCTTAAAGCAGCTCCTGAATTATTCAGATGAACTTCCTCATGAGCGGGTTATGGCCCAAGTCGTTGGGTGGGATTCTGCCAACGAGTTCAAAGTCATCCGCTTGAACAAGGGCACTCGTCACGGGATTAGAACCATGTCCCCAGTGATTACTGACCATGGATTGGTTGGATACGTCTACCGTGCCACTGAAAACTATTCAGATGTTCTCACTATTCTCGATCAAAACAACCGTGTGGATATTATCGTTGAAAGAACCCGGACCCACGGTATCGTTGAAGGCGTTTTTAATTTTAAATGTGCTCTAAAATATATCATGCGAAATGAGCCCGTTGAGGTAGGTGATAAACTTATCACCGCTGGCGTTGGTGGAATTTACCCAAAAGGTATCAAAGTCGGAATGATTACAGATATCACTCGGGAGAACTTCGGTATGACCCTTTCCATTGAAGTTGTTCCAAGTGTTGACTTCGACAAAATTGAAGAAGTACTAGTTCTTATCCCTAGTGGCAATGACCAAAAACTTCCCTTATCTCCAACCGCTCCTGTTAAGGAGAGTAAAATATGAGAATGCGTTTTTCCGAAATATTGATAGCTTTTGGCTTAAGTTGTCTTCTTCTGATGGGATTAGAGGTTTTGACTTCATCTCTTCTGCCCGCTTTGGGTTGGCATGAGTACCGTCTGACTTTCAACGTTCTCATTATTCTCTTTCTGGCAATCCGTCTTGATTCTCCGATGGTGCCTTGGATGATTCTTGGCCTCCAAATGATTCATTCTCTCTTCTCGATTGAAGGATGGGCGCTTGGGACCCTGGCGGGTCTCTTTGTCATGCTTTCAGCTAATTATCTCAAAGAGCTTCTGCAGCTTACGAGTGCCATAATGACGATGATTACCGTTCAACTTTTTCAAATCATCTGGTTTTTGACAGTTACACTCATCATCTGTTTAAAAATTTCTAATTTTGATAAATTTGGCATGATTCTTTGGAGCTTCATTCCTGGAAGCATTCTTCTTTCAATGATCTCTCCTTTGATCTTCTGGCTTTTAGAAAAAATCTGGAAGACGTCTTCTGATTCCGGTCATAGAGGGGTTGAGATTTAAATATGTTCGGCGAAGAAGAACTGGTCAAGATTCATAAAGAACGCGCAACGCAGATTTCTTATATTCTGACTGCCGCTTTTGGTTTAATCCTGGCGCGATTGTGGTATCTCCAAGTTTATAAGGGAGAAACTCTTCATAATTACTCAATCCAAAATCGCCTTAGAAAAGAGGTGGTATGGGCACCCCGTGGGCTTATTTATTCGCGGGATGATCAGTTGTTAGTTGATAACATCCCTCGCTTTGATGCTATTTTAACCCCGCAGTTTCTAATTGATAAGGATGAAACCCTCGCAAAGCTTGCAGGTATATTAGGAACAGATGTTGCGTCTATTGATGCGATCATGAAGAAGAATTCCAATCAGGCCCGTTACCGGCCAATCATCATCAAGAAAAATATTAGTTTCGAAGAATTGGCCCAGATTGAAACTCAGAACGCTGATCTTCCGGGTGTCAGCGTCGATACCTTTATTTCCCGTGAATACCGCGACAAGGAAGTAGGAGCTCATTTATTAGGTTATATTTCAGAGATCTCGCAGACCCAATTACCAAAATTAAGAGAGCGGGACAAAACTGAATACCGCTTAGGTGATTTTATCGGGCAGTTTGGTATTGAAGAACAGCTCGATAATTACCTTCGGGGTGAAAATGGGCACGAGTTTGTAGAAGTTGACGCGCGCGGAAGAAGAAAGCGCTATATCAATACCGATAATCTTTTTAAGGGCATCGAAGATGAAAAACCACTCTCGGGAATGAATGTTAAGCTGACAATTGACCGAGATATGCAACTTGCAGCCTATAAAGCGTTGGAGGGCAGAGTCGGTGGTGTGATAGCTATAGATGTGAATTCCGGTGAAGTCCTCTCTATGGTTTCTCGGCCTTCTTTTGATCCTTCACAATTTTCGCGAGGTCTTTCTCCTGAGTACTGGCGAAGTCTGGTTGGAAACAAATTTCATCCTCTGCGCGACAGAAATATCCAAGAGCATTTTTCACCAGGATCAACCTTTAAGGCCTTCAGCGCCATTGCGGCCTTTGAACAAGGTGAAGTGGACGAACATACGGAAGTCAGTTGTAGCGGTTCTTTTCGTTTAGGAAGAAGGGTATACCACTGCTGGAAGAAGGGCGGACATGGTAACGTCAGCTTAGTTCGGGCCCTCCGAGAATCATGTAATATCTATTTCCAAAAAATCGCCCTTCGTATGGACATTGACGTGATTGCTAATTACGCCAAAAGTTTCGGACTTGGTTCCCGGACTGGAATCTCTTTACCTCGGGAAGTTTCAGGTCTAATTCCAACCAAAGAGTGGAAGAAAAAAAGATTTGGTCAGGAATGGCAGGCCGGTGAAACCTTATCAGTTTCCATTGGTCAGTCCTATGTACTAACTTCCACCATTCAACTGGCCACTTCCTTTGCGGCCATTGCAAACGGTGGAAAGATTTATCGCCCATATGTTGTTAAAGACATCTTCGATTCTGAGGGGGAGTTAGTTAAGACTTTTACTCCTGAACTTCTTTCTAAAGTGGACATAAAAAACCCTAAGACACTTAAGTTCGTGCGGGAAGGACTCTATCAAGTGATGAATCACCCGAAAGGAACGGCCTTTTTGCGGCGAGGGCAGGGGATTTTGATGGCCGGTAAGACCGGAACATCACAGGTGAGGAGTGCCAGCGCCGACAAAATTTATCAGCGATGTACCGATATGGATTATGAATCCCGCCACCATGGTGTCTTTGTTGGTTTTGCTCCTTATGATAATCCGAAAGTTGCTGCTGCGGTAATTGTTGAGCATGGATGTAGTGGATCAGCGGTAGCAACACCTATCGTTGAAGCTGTCATCACTGAGTACATGAAAAAGTACCAGCCAGAAATTTATTTAAAAAACCTTGAGAAAGATAAGGTCATCCGTGACAATTGGGTCAAATCTCTAAGAGTGGAGAAGGAAAAGCCTGTTGTGCCGGAAGAAACTGACGAATGATCGATAGACGGAGAGCATTTTGAATCAAACCTTTCTTCAATTTTTAAAACGCTATGACTTCAGTTTCTTGGGAAGTATGGCCGCTATTTTCCTGGTTGGAATTCTAAACCTTTATTCATCTACTCATGCTGATACCCATGGCCTGGATGAGCTGTACAAATCTCAGATTGGGTGGTTTCTTCTCTCTCTAGTCGTGGCCATTTCCGTAAGTTTTATTAATCCAAAAACTTTTGAACGCTTTGCTTATCTCGGATATTTGATAACGCTTTTTCTTGTTTTGTTGGTGCTCTTGATGGGGAAAGTGGGAATGGGGGCTCAGCGCTGGCTGGTAATTGGACCTATTCGAATGCAGCCCTCAGAATTCATGAAACTGGGACTCGTTCTGGCCATGGCCCGCTACTTCACTAAAGTTTATCCGGAAAAACAGTTAGGCTTCAAAGATCTTATTGTTCCTGGGTTGATCATGGGCATCCCGACTGTGATGGTTGTTGTTCAGCCCGATCTTGGAACAGGTCTTTTACTGCTCTTCATCTTTTGCATGATGATTTTCTATAAGAGACTTAAGTGGAAAACGATTGCGACATTGGGAGTTATCGGCCTGGTTTCCGGAGTCCTGATGTACAACTTTGGGCTAAGAGAATACCAAAAGAAACGTATTCACACCTTCATTGATCCTTACGAAGATGCCAAAGGATCAGGTTATAATGCTATTCAATCGGAGATCGCTATCGGTTCCGGTCGCCTTTTTGGGAAAGGTTTTAAAAACTCTTCTCAGGCTTCGTTAAACTACCTTCCTGAGAATCACACTGACTTCGTGTTTGCGATTTTCAATGAAGAGCATGGCTTTTTTGGATCAGTTTTTCTCGTCATTTTATATTTGGTCTTTTTCATGAGGCTTATCTGGCTGGCCTCATCGGTTCAGCGCTTTTTTGACTCAGTTTTGATTATAGGAATCATGTCCATTTTCTTCTGGCATTCCTTCATTAATATGGCAATGGTATCTGGTCTCTTGCCTATCGTAGGTATTCCTCTACCTCTCATGAGTTATGGGGGCTCGAGTCTACTGACATTTGGAATCGGAGTTGGGATGGCCACTTCGGTTTCCAATACTAGAAATTTCTTTAACTAAACATCTGTCTATAACTTGTACACCCCGGGTTCTTTATCTTATTGATTACCCGGGGGCTTTCATTGGCCTCTAATATGCATTTGGGAAAGGAACTAAGGATAACCATGAAACTACTCTTATTTGCCTTTCTTTTAACTACTTTCTCGGCCCAAGCGGCTTCTCCTTTTCTCAACACTAAAGAAAGACTGCGCCTTCACCTATGGGTCTATGGTTTAGAAGAAACTAATTTAAATGAAAATAGTCCTAAAAAAGACGTTCGCAAAAAGCCGGCCTTGCCGGAAGAAATCGAAAGGGCCATCCGAAAAATCTGATTCCAAGTTTTTCGGGTCCATAGTATGATAGTCATACTATATGAAAAAAATAGCCAACATTGGAAGCCTTCTTAAGAAAATCTATCGGGTCTATAGTATTGAACTCATTAAAGAGCTTCAGTCCTCTGGTTTTAATGATCTACGCCCGAGCTTTCTGGAAATCCTCATGTATCTCTCAGAAAATGATGGGCCATCCATAAAGATGATTGGCAAGGCCTGTGGTTTAAAAAAACAAACCATGACTTCACACTTAAATGAACTAGAAAAACGCGGCTACATTAAACGTTCTCATTCAGATCAAGACAAGCGTGAGCAGTTGGTCTTTTTGACTGATTATGGCGAAAAGTTTAAGTTGAATCTTCTTCAAGTCACAAACAATCTGGAAAGACAGTATACAACAACCTTAGGTGAGGTTGAGTTAGATCGGGTAGAAATGATGCTTGATAACTTATACCGGGAGCTTTTGGAGAATCAAAAGAAGGGGAGCCTGATTTAAGCTGAAATGCCTTTTACTTCCTTAAGCATCTTTCCCTTCCAGAACTTATACCCACCTGAAATATTATTGCAGTTGAAATAACCTCTTGAGACTAAAACCTCACAGGCCAGAATGGAAGTAGTGCCATCTTCGGAGATGATAAAAATTGGTGTCGTTTTATTTTGGATATCTAATGAGTGCTCACGGAAGCATTCCCATGGAATATGGATCGCCTCGGGTATCTTGCAGGGGGCTTCATAAGCGGCACTGGATACATCAATCATGATGAAATCATAATCTTTATTATTGTAGAGCTTCCAGGCCTTCTCGGGTGACAGGTCGTGGTAGGATCTTCCGTTTTGGATGAAATCATCAGAAACTTCTTCATGATTTTTTATACGGATGAGGTGATTTCTTTCGATGGCGATGAGTTGCTCCACCCTGTTTTCTAGTATCAGAATCTTTTCTTCTAAAGAACTGATATGATCCTCGAAAGATTGAAGCTGGGAAAAAATATTATGAAGTTTTCTTGCCATAAGCGCCCTCTGATCTTTAATAGTACCAGAGGGGCGGCCCGCTAGAAGAATGGGTAAATAATACCGAATTGAATGCGGTTTACGATCATAGTGGTTAAGAGCGCTCCAGCTATGAAGACACATCCCTCGTAAAAACCGTACCCTAGGCTTTGTACATTGAGCTCAAACGTTCCCTCGTGGCCTCGATCCTCACCCATTTTGACGGGAAAGATCTTCATAAGGCTTTTCTTAAAAATAGGAAAAATGAGTAGAGAAAGAATGATCTTAAGTAATACTTGAATACAATACACGGTAATATCGTAGTGTTCCTGGTCAAAACAGGCGGCGATGATGAGTCCCGCCCCTAATGAAAATCCCGCATAGGAAAAGCAGAGCGAAAGATTCTTTTGAATCATGAGGCGGTTAAAAGTGAGCTTACTAATGAAGGTGAAGTATTTCACTGAGAATCCCACGATCACCAGCATATAAAGCCAAAGCACCATGAGGATCACGAGTGAGTTTTCTGCTTCCATCATGACGGTGCGGGTAAGATAAGCAATCACGATAGCGTGGCAAAAACTTATCACCGCATAGCTCATGTTCTTACGTTTCAAAATTTCATCAGTGTAATCAAAATTATAAAAAACGATAGATTCAATAATGTAGAGAGAAAGAAGGTAGAGGATGATCGCCAGGGCCCCCCATACAGCAAAATGAAATATACTGAGAAAAAAACCTGAAGATTCATTAAAAGTAATTGAGGAAAAAATGATAGCAATGCCCACCACACGGGAGAAGAGGTGAAGGGAGTCGGCCGGATTTTCAGCAGGGTTAATTTTTTTTAAAACCTGTCTTTTGACTGAAGGATAGAAGATCACATGGGCATATCGATAGAGGTAAATCATCAGACAGACAAAAAATGCCAGAAGGATTCTTATAATTAATCGGTCAAATATTTCTGCCATAAATTTCCTTAAAAGTTTTCTTTGAAGTACTCAATTAAGAGGCTTCTTAATTCTACTTTCTTTAATCTTTCTTCTTTAAAAAATTGTGGAAAGTTTTCTTGAGTTACCTTTCCCTTCGGGCCAAATTCACCATTGAGACCGTAATAGGGAAGACGTTGAGCTTTTTTGGAAAGGAGCTCCTGGTAGAACTCTTCTGAGGGCCTGAATGTTCCCCATCCTAAATACCTTGGGAAGTTTCTAAACGCCTTGTTAAAAACCCACAAGGATTCGCCTTTTTTATTTCTTCTCCAGCGTCCATACTCGTTGTTGCCCAGATAGATGGAGCCCGGAGGAAGAGGTAGAAATTCTTCTTTATCCCTTGTCCTTCGATAAAGAGAGAGTCCGATATTTTGTAAATTCTTAATAGCAAAATCTTTGTTGGTCCTGACAATCAATTCTTCAACGTTATCGTAGCCTGAAATCACGCGATATTTTTGATAGTAAGTTTTGATCAAAAATCCGGTGGCATGAGTGTCAACCAGGATAACCGTCGTATCCGGACTCATAATAATTTTGGAAAAGCCTCTTTCGTTCTGAAGATAATGGATACCAATTTCAGATGGTGAAAGCGTCTTGGCGAGTCCCAGGTACAAAATCATCAACATTGTATAAAGAAAAAATTTATACATATTATGCCTGAATGATTTTCAAGATCTCTTGCTGCTGAGTGGACTCTAGATCATCAAAGTCACAATGTATCCGGTTGACTGCATGGGACTCACTGTACTTTTGAAAAAGGTCAGTTGCTTCCTGAATATTTTTAACCGTCTGATGGTTTCTGGAGAGGGATGACTCTCTGATAACTTTCATAGGATACATGTTCTGAGGAGAGCTATCGCTGTAGTACTTTGAAAGCCTGCCGGTGGAGGAGCATTTGATGTAATCAATATTTTGTGACTTGAGATAATTTTCAAGGGTATGCATCTGATCAAGCCTAACGGTTCCAAAAGTTTCTAGAATCTTTTTCGGAATGTTATTCATGACAATCCGCTTGGCCCAGATATTGTTGGATTTTTTTAAGACTCTATAGAGATAAGAATCATCGTGCTCTTGGTAAGCTTCTATCTCGGCAGGAATAGCATATTCCGATTTAGCACTCTCAAAATATCTGAGAAGCATTTGTTCCAGACAGACGGCCCGATAATGGAAATAAACCATCATGAACATGTGAAACCTGGAAAGAAGAAAATCATCAAAGGTGGAAATGGCCCGCTCTGAAATTCCCAGATAGGCTTTGTTGTTCTCAACAGAGATTTTCAGATTATCGATAATCCAATCAAGATCAAATTTCCCATAGCTCACGCCACAGAAATAACTATCTCTAAGAAGGTAATCCATGCGGTCACAGTCCATTTCACTCGAAACTAATTGGTGAAGAAGTGGAAAATAATTAATTCCCTGGACAGTGAAATAAGTGCTGTCGGTTGTTTCACCAATGACTAATTCAGCGATCGCCTTGGGATCGACCCCAAACTCTTTAGTCACACCTTTAAAGGAATTGGTAAAAGAGGAATCAGTGATGGATTTTATAGTGTAATCCTCGTGAGAAGCTTGCCTCTCACTTTTCTGGAACTGTTTTGGTAATTTAAGCGCACTTACTTGTGGCATAACGGATTCAGTCGAGTGGCTCAGTGGCGCGTGACCTATATCGTGGAGAAGACAGGCAAGCCGTAAACTTTCTTTAAGACGCAAAATATCTTTTGAATGGTGATCTTTAAAAAGATTATTGAAGACCATTGTTGAAACATGCATGACTCCAATGGAGTGGAGGTAACGAGTATGGGTAGCACCTGGGAACACGTACTCAGAAAACCCCAATTGCTTGATGTTTCGTAGTCTTTGAAAAAAGGGATGTTCAATAATTTGTATTTCAGAATCATGAATCGCTATTGAACCATGAACGGGATCTCTAATTTCCACGCTTATCCTTTTGACTCTGGACCGGCTTTTTGTATTTCCTTGGCATACTGCTGGATCCATTCAGCAATATCGCGAGACTCATGCATAGGTTTTCCATCGATGTACAGACAAGGGACTGTCCCACGCCCTGTATCCTCGATTAACTTGTCTCTGCGGTGAGGTTCTTCTATTGTATTGTAATATTCAACGCTGCTCTCAAGACCGGTTGATCTCAAAGCATTAAGTACAATCTGACAGTAGGGACATTGAGGGAAATAATAAAGTTCAAGTTTTTTCATATGGACCTCTCAAATAAAAATGGCTCCTCGCGGAGCCATTTTTTAGTCACTAGTAATCTTCGTCGTCCAGTTCATCTTCGTCTTCATCGTCGAAGTCGTCTTCATCTTCATCGTCTAATTCTTGTTTCTTTACAGGAGCTTTTTTAGGGCCCTTAACATATTCAACATCTTCATCTTCGAAGTCTTCTTCATCAACTTCTTCCGGAGAATCTAATCCTTCTTCGTAGCCCCAGCCATAACCGTAGCTTTCTTCGTCTTCGTCTGAAACTTCATCTGCAGGCTTTGCTTCACCTTCATCTTCCTCTTCAGCGTCGAATTCTGCATCGAAGTCATCAGTTAGTGAATCAGAAGTGTAATCATCGTTGAAAGCAGCCGTTGCATGAGCTGGAATTTTTTCAGAAACAACTTCAGGAATGATAATTTTCTTTTCTTTGGGTGCAGCTTTTTTAGGGGCCGCTTTGGTAGTAGCTTTTTTCGCTGGAGCGGCTTTCTTCGCTACTTTTTTCGCAGGAGCAGCAGCTTTTTTAGGAGCCGCTTTCTTTGTTACTTTTTTCGCAGGAGCAGCCGCTTTTTTAGGAGCCGCTTTCATTGTTACTTTTTTGGCCACTTTCTTGGCCGGTGCTTTTTTAACTACTTTTTTGGTCTTTTTCTTAGCCACAAAAGATCCTTTGATGAAGTGAGGGTATTGTTTAGACTTCACTATTATAGAGTGGCATTGAGGTTATTTTCAAGCCTCTAAAGCATTAATACTTTATTGTTGAAATATCGGCGCCTACTTCGCCTGTATTGAGTACATTCCTAAAGTCTTTTTGCTTGGTATCTTCTAAGGAGCTGACGTTATGGCTGCCTTCAGTATAGATCGGGAAGGTCGTAGTATTCTGGCTGTAGCCCCCCTGCATAAGCAGTGAGTCAAGAGGGATAAATTTAGTTGAATAAAAATTCCGGTGCATGACATCGATGTTGCTTTCCATTCCAGGTATCGGGTTCCTGAATACCCCGTCCTGACCTGAACCTGTAAGGGCCCCTGGAGCATAAGCAGTCATGAATTTTTTACCTTGTTCTGCACTGATAGAGCTAGGCCAGCTGAGCTTCATTTTGTAGTACAATGGATCGTATCCGGCGTTTCCTGGTGACTGAGCGAAGTACTCCTGAAAGAGTGAGAGAAGTGATTTAGGGCAACCTGAATTATTCACCGGGGTGTGGGCCCCCATCACGCCTTCCGCGTAAAAGGCGAGGAATTGCCCGGCAATACTGGCACAAGTTGGAGTCTCTTGGAGATTGGCGCCTGCTCCTGCAGATAGAGAAGGGATATCTGAAATCCCTCTTGCCGCTCGTTCAAATCCAGGACCGGCGTTAACCGCTTCACCGGCAAGCTTATTCTTTTGTTGCCACACGCTGATGGCGGCCCGATTCAAGGCCATCTTATACTTCATAATACCGGCTTCTTGTTGGGCCAGGAATCCAGTGATTGCTGAAAGAACATCGCCTGGGCCGTTATAAAGAAGGTCTTGTTGATCATTGGCCCCTTTGAAGAGAGGAGCATAAATGTCAGCAGAATACCGCTCGTAACCATTTTGCAATTTTTCTGGTTCACCCGAAAAGAAACCAAATGAATCATATCCCAAAGACATGTTGAACAAATTTGGCGTGGGAATTAAATAGTTGGCCGCTTCATAAAGAGTGGGGGCACGAACTCTGGCGATTTCCTGGTCGAGCATTTGTGGACTAATACTTGGAGTCAGGTTATTTCCACGAAATCTTGTGAATTGATTTTTACTAAAAAGACCAATCGCTCTTTCAGTAGTTGTATCAGAAGCTCGAATTTTATTAATTTTGGCATCAGCGAAAGTGTAACCGTCTGAGGTGTAGCCTGCTGTGAAGTCATAAGGAAGATTTGGCACACCAAACTGGACAGCTGACGGATCAGGAAGAATCCCACCGAGAGCACTGTCTTCTGTTTCTAGCCAGAATGAGCCAGGAGCTGCATTGGAGTTCGCCGGCAAAGGAAGTCCCGGCACAAAGCCCGAACTCACTTCATATTTTTGTCCGCCTCTTAGAGTTGCACCTGTGAAATCATAGGAAGTAATATAGGGAACCGATCGGGCCTTCGAGTTATCCTGCTTTCTACCAACAAAATATTCACCTGTTGGTTGTACAAAAAGCATAGGTCCAATTCTTCCACCAAAGGGCTTGGCCGCAGAATAGGCAGTAAGCTTAACCGCTTGCTGTTGGAAAGGGTTAAACATGCCCGTGAATTCCGCTTCGCCTCGGACAGCGTAGTAAGTTACGACATCAGGATCTTTGTAAAAACCGATGGGGTATCCAGGAACGGGGATGGCCACTTTCGAAACATCACAAGCACCGGACGTTTTAGTATCAGCTCTTGGAATCATCGCCGCATAGAAGATAGCGTAATTGGCCATCATGAGTTTCAAATCTACCCACTGCTTTTCGTAGATATTGTTGATCAGAAGGTTACTGGCGTTTTTTTTGTTATCGTATTTCACCGGAGTCGGGGGAATTTCTGTCAAAGTGAAAGAAGCTTTCAT
>JAEYUK010000275.1 GCA_023432655.1 Pseudomonadota bacterium
GAGTCGGCCCATTTTATTCAAAAGTTTGGTCTCGAGAAGATTCCCCGATTTGATAAGTATCTCTATCAGATCCTCTTGGAACAGCTTAATGGGTATGAGATCGATGACATGTCTCCCGAGGACTTTAAACATGTCGGCGGTCCGATCCTCCTTAATATTTCTGAACAGTAATTAAGAGAAAAAAGAATCCATTATTTCTGACAAGGACTTCCTGTAAGGGGAGTTCTTGTTATCACAGTGTTCAAAAAGTTTTTGCTGCATAAGCTTGATGTCTTTTTTCTGTTCAGCAATCAGTTTTTCACTCTGGTCAAACTTGGCCGAGAAGGGGAGCTTTTCAGACAGTAACTCTTTAACTTTGGTCAAGCGGGCCGAGTCGTTTGTTAAGAATGTAAAATGTTCGAAATTTGAATCATTCTTTTTAGTGCCACCACCAACTCCTCGAGGTAAAAAATTAGTGTCACTCGGCTGGCCTTCGATGAACTCTTCAAAACCCTTCAGGTCATCAGCTTCGAGATTTTTAATTAAGCGCTTCTTATCCATTCTTACTAACCTTCATTAAACGATTAAGGATAAAGCGATAGAAATTCCGTTCTTTCTCCAGGGACTGAATAATTTTATGAGCGTGAGCGTAATTTTCAATATCTTGTTGTACGGCAGAAGCATCGCTGTTTTTTATTTCCATCTGGAGCAGTTTGTTTTTCCCGATGACATGAGATTCCTTTACATTCATCTTAGTGTCTCTTTGAGAATAAAACTTTGGAAGAAGAGACTGCTCTTTTACGAGGGGGATTCTGGTTATGCTATCCTCATGGTCACTTACCAGGTAAAGGGGGTAAGGAAACTTGAAGCTGAGATTGTTAGAGTAGTAGAAGTTTTCAATGTAGCCTATGGCTTCCCGTTGTTCTTCTAAACCCAAAGCTTTGAGGTTTATAACAACTGGATGTTTAAGATTCATGTCTCCAGAGAGAAGAGTCTTCATTTCTTCGATAGAAGCCGACTTGATGTTGTATTGCTGGTAGACAGGTAAACTCATAACTTAAATTATTTGTAAAACCTTGGTGAAAGTCCACACTCATGTTTAAATAAAGCATGTACACTCTCATTTTGAATGGATTAATTTAGTCGGAAACTATGAAGAACTTTGAATTGCCCTATACCGTCCTTCCGTCTGAGTTCATCACTTTACTTAAGGCCAATCTATCCGTGGTGGCCACTCCCGCTCCGATTTTTGATATTATCCGTCCCAACCAGGCCTTGTATACGAATTTAGAGAAGGCCTTCAAAGACTTTGATGATGGGAGAGGGCTTGAAAAAACAATGCTGGCCCTGGGCTGGCCTCATTTTCGAGACCGCATGGCGAGTATCTTCCTCTATAAGAAAATTTATGGAACTTATCCTGTCTCAACTAGTATGGAATTAGTTGAGGACATCAAAAATCTGGAAACGAGATTTGTTCAGCATGCGGTTCATGGAGTTTCTCGTTTATTTCTTTTAGGATTTTATCTGAAGCTCGCTAATATTGAGATTCAGCACCGGGAAAGTAATCAGTTTTTGGAGATTACCGTGCCGGAAGAGATTGGACCTCTTTTGGATTTGACTCAGGGACGTTCCGAAAAGGTGGATTGGTTGATTCTAATCTTGATGCATCTTCTTCAAGGGCTGGGTGAGAAAATGCTCACTAATGCTCTGGTGGGCGGTAAAAAGTTTCAGGAACTGTATGAGCTTCTACCCCCTGAAGCTCGAAGTAAAATGCTTAATAACTTACTGGCCTATGGTGCTAGTATTAATGAATCAGAAATTTTTCTGTATGAGAAAATTTAGGAAAGTATATGGCAAGAAACAGAATGTTTGATCTCATCGATGAACTCGCCAAGAAAAGTGGTATCTCTGAACTCATTGTTAATGGCAATGACAATGTTTATGTTGAAAAAGACGGAGAGATGATCAGAATTGATGCCAAGTTCACCAATGAAGAAATAAATGATTTCTGCCAGAGTGTTTCAAACTTTAACCGTAGACCCTTTGATACGCTTAATCCAATTCTTGACGGTAATCTTCCTGATGGAAGCCGGGTGAATCTGATCCATAAAGATTACACCAATACTTCACACGCGATTACGATCAGACGTTATCAGAAATCGATTAAAACCTTTGATGGTTCTCCTGGAATTTTTGGTCTCTCTCCTGAATTTGTGGAACTTCTTAAGACGATGGTCCGCGCCCGAATGAATATCGTGGTCTCAGGAGGAACAGGAGTAGGGAAGACGACATTTTTAAATCTTCTTCTGCAAGAGATCACACCCCGAGAGCGAGTTATTACGATCGAGGATACCCGCGAGCTTCAATTTAATCTTCCCAATGTTGTCAGGCTTGAATCAAGGCCATCAGTTAATGACAACAAGGGCCTCATGATTCGAGATCTTCTTAAAAACACTCTTCGTATGAGACCAGACAGGATCATTGTAGGTGAGTGCCGAGGGGGAGAGGTTTTTGATCTTCTGCAGGCCATGAATACAGGTCATGAAGGATCAATGACAAGTATTCACGCCAATTCGCCCGGGGAGTGTTTAAGCCGTTTAGAAAATCTTTATCTCCTTTCAGGACACGATTTGCCTTTAAAGGCACTTCGCTTTCAGATTGCCCAGGCGGTAGATTATATTATTCAGATTAAAAGAGATAAAACAGGTAAACGGGGCGTTCATCAGATTAGTGAATTAAATCATATGGAAGGGGATCGTATCCTTATGCAAGATATTGGTACGTTTAAAGATGATGAGCTTAAATTTACGGGGCTTGTTCCTTCCAAAATAACTCGACTTCAGAAAGCTGGACTCTCGAAAGATTTTTTCATAGGCACATAAAAAGGCCTGCATTCCGCAGGCCTTTCAGGTTTTTTAGTAAGGTCGAGTAATACTCGTAAATCTTTTCTCTTCTTCTTTATCTTTATTCCCACCGCCGCATGCAAAAGCACCAACTGAGAATACACAAATAAACATGGCAAATAGAACTTTCTTCATACGTACCTCCGTTTCGTTATCTCAATTATAGACTGAAAATCTCAAAGGATTGGGCAAGATTTTAATTTTTGAACCCAATCCTTCAAATTTCCAAGTCTTAAAGTCTTTTAACACTTTTGTGATTGAATCAGTTTAACCAGATTTCGAACGTTTGTTTCAGGGGTTTTAATTAAAACACCATGTCCTAGTCCGGCGGTCCAGCGTTTGAAGTCAAGGCCTCGCTCTCTTAGGTCTTGATAATATCGAGTCGCCTTCTTTTCCAGAAGTTCCCAAGGCAAATGGAGCCATGCCGGATCAAGATTACCTTGAATGAATACGTGAGGCGGGAGTAGCTTTTGAATTTCAACTAAATCGCATCTCCAATCCACACCAATGACATCTATGTTTGTGAGGTCCAGAGACTTAATAAAGCCTGCCTGTGTATGTTTAGAGTAGTAAATGATTTTAGTCTTAGGAGACTGGGCCTTAAAGTCATTAAGAAGCTTCGTGATTTTCGGGACGATGAATTCCTGATAGTCGGAAACACAAAGTTCACCAGCGGCCGTATCAAATAGAGCTATCGCCTGAGCGCCGCCTCGGGCCTGAACCAACATCTCGCTTAGGAGTTCTGGCATAAGAATTTTTGTGAAGGCTTCAAAGCGACCATCGAAGAGACCTTGTTTTGCTGAAACAAGATTTCCTGCATGGGAGCCTTCAACTGCGTATGTATAAAGTGTGAAAGGTGCTCCCAC
>JAEYUK010000348.1 GCA_023432655.1 Pseudomonadota bacterium
GTTTGAACTCTATTTCCGGTTGTTAAATCACTGGGTGCCCACAGCATACCAACCTTCTGGGAACAACGTGGGTAAAAATCACTCCCTTGAGTCCTTGCCGCATTAGCAATTTCATCCACTCTCTGTGGAGAATAAGGCCCAGCGGTTGAGTCATCATAAAAGTTATCCAATAAAGACCACATGGCCAGTTGAACATCGCTATAAGTGTAGATGCCATGCCCGCCAGGCGAGTTCTTACCAACAAAGTTTTGATTGATAATCCAGTTAACCTCATCCAGGTTTTCCGGATGATCTACCAGACCTTCAGGGATCTCTGAGTAGGGTGAATAGAATCTCGTACTATACTGGACATCGTGCTGAATATGGGTTGTCCAATCCCCGCACCAACCGGGATAGACCCCATTAAAGAGTCCGGAATCAGTAATCGTAATTTCAAAATAACTCTGTCCTGTTGGATTATCCCGGACGCTTAAGAGACGATCACTTTGGGCCCAAGTTAGTGAAGAAGCCATTAGCGCCATTAAGAAACAAACTGTAGAGATCCAATTTTTCATAGTACCCTCACTGGTTATGTTCACCCCAGTAGTAATCGATTTATTTGAAAAGAAACGCCACAAGGCAAAACTCATCAAGGAGTTAGAAATTTAGATTAAAGCCGAGTATTTTCAATGTATAATTTTCGGGTATAAACAATTGAATTAAATTATGAATAAAAAAATTGGCCTTATTTTTCTCCTGACTTTCATCTCCTCCTATTTGGCCTTACAGGTGTTCTCAAAGTTCCTGGTGGCCCGCCAAAAAGAAAGTGATTTCAAGGAAACAAAAACGATCCATGAGACCGTTAAGGATCGCTTTCAATTGTTTATCAACACTCCTCTTTCCATCGGACTTATTGGGTCGGGTATTTTTAGTAAGTCGAATATTAAAGAGTATGTATACTCCTGGGCCGCCAAAGAACTCACCGTTATCAACACTGAACTTCTCGGTTTAAATATTTTGGATGCCGAGGGTATAATTGCTCGGGTTTATCCTGAAGAAAAAAATCCTGCAACGCTTGGGAAAAAAAGTCAGAACTTTGAGAAGGCCCTCAATTCATTTGAAAAGGGGGAAAAATATTATTTATCTGAACCCTTCAAACTGCATCAAGGAATAAAGGGATTCGCTCTATATGTTCCCATCACCGTTGATAACAAAATCAAAGGCTGGATGGTGCCTGTCATTGATGCCAATGCTTTTTTCTCCAACTTTAGAATTGGCGAACTGGATTCAAGATATGGCCTCATCATTAAGGATAAGACCACTGGGCATAAATATTTTGAAACAGCTGTGCGTCCAGATGATGCCGAAAACATTTATGAATCAGAAGATAACAAACTTGGCCGTAGTATTATTTATCAAAGTTGGCGGCTAGAAAAACCTTTCACACTCTTCACCCCCTTTGGAAATTTCTTCATTTCACTCTTTTTTGCTTCTCTTGGCGCATTCATCTGCCGCCTGTATGAGCAAAGAAAAAAGGCGAGGGAACAAATCGAAGACATCAAGGGAGTGCTGGCCCTTACTTCTAAAGAAGCATTAAATAATCTGGTCGAGATTCATACTGAGGTAAACCAGTTGGGCCCAGTCATCTTAAATTCTCCTATCAGAAAGAATATTGACTACATAACTAATCTCATTGAGCAGATCGACCTGCTGCAGACCATGGCCCAAACCAATGAAACCTCTCATGATGAAGAAGAGGATTTTCTTCCGCTACTGGAAAGAAGTATCAAAATTGTGCAAGATACGCTGGATAAAAGAAATATCAAAATTAACTATGATCAAACGAACCTTTCAAACATCCATATTAACGCCAACGGGTGGTTGATACAAAACAGTGTTGTTTCCAATGTACTTTCTCACGCTCTCATTCATGCCAAAACCGGTTCTGCCATTGAGGTCGCAAGTGATAGCTCCGCTGATACTCATCTCATAACCTTCCACGTGCAAAATACAGTTCAAGGAGATTCAACGTCTAGTGGACTGAATTTTGAACGCCGCATGGAAGTGGCAAGAAGAATTTTACGAATTTATCAGGGAGAACTGATTCTTCAGCGAGATATGAATGAAGGAATGATTATCCGTCTGTCTTTCCCACAATACTAGCCGGATTGTGATATCTCCTCTATAATCAGGGTTCTTTGAATCCTGGTTTTCTCTTAGAGGTTATTTGATGGAATTCTACCAGTCTTATGAATCGTTTGTTTTTCACAGTCCTTATTTAGCTCTACTCCTTATTTTTATTGCGGCCTTTCTCCTCTATTATTTATGCCGTTCTTACCTTAATAATTTTGTTCGTATACTGACCAAGAACTTGCCCGAGATCTGGAATAATTTGTTTGTAAATTCACAGTTACTCATCCTGGTTTCATGGATTCTTCCCGTCGTATTAATTCACACTGGTACAAAACTCATAACTGAACTTCCCGAAAATCTTGCATCTGGCATCCAGAAAACGACTCTCCTGCTATTTGTAGTCATGTGTGTAAGAGGGATGAGTATATTTCTAAGAAGGTTAAATGAGATTTACAGCACTCTTGAAGTAGCAAAAAATCGACCTATAAAAGGTTTTATTCAAATTTTACTTGTGGTCATTTATCTTGTGGCCATCATCCTTGTGATCGCCATCCTCTCAGATCGCTCTCCCTGGTTTCTCATTTCCGGCCTTGGTGCGATGACTGCCGTTATCCTTCTTATTTTCCGGGACACGATTCTTTCATTCGTGGCCGGCATCCAGCTTATCTCCAACAATCTTTTGCAGGTGGGAGATTGGATTGAAATGCCACAGTTCAATGCGGATGGAGATGTTATTGATATCGCACTCAACGCCGTGAAAGTTCAGAACTGGGATAAAACGATTACCATTATTCCTACCCATAAGTTTCTTGAGAACTCATTTAAAAACTGGAGAGGAATGCAGCAATCAGGAGGCCGTCGGATTAAGCGGGCCGTGCATGTTGATATTTCCTCTATTCGTTTCCTTACTGATGAAGAGATTTCCCATTTTGAAAATTTCCTACTTCTTAGGGAATATATTCAGCAGAAGAAAATTGAACTCGAGGAGTACAATAAGCAATTTGCTCCAGGACTCGAAGTTAATGCCAGACGTTTAACTAATGTCGGCACTTTCCGCGCCTATTTATCAAATTATCTTAAACAGCATCCCATGATACATCAGAATATGACTATGATGGTAAGACAACTGGCCCCCGGCGAGCATGGTCTTCCCATTGAGATATATGTATTCGTAAAAGATGTTCGTTGGACCATTTATGAACAGACACAGGCCGATATTTTTGATCACGTGCTCGCTATATCAACGAAGTTTGGTCTCAGAATCCATCAAAGCCCGAGTGGTCATGACCTGCGCCACTTCATTAAGGAGTAAGCATCATGCAAGAAGAAAGAATCATTAATCTCGAAATTAAGTTTTCTCATCAGGATCAACTTCTAGAAGATTTAAATAAAATAGTCACAGCACAACAACTGACTATTGAGCGCTTAGAAAAAGAAATCCTCGATCTCAAGCGCAGTATCAATGCAGAGAATGGCATTCCAGGGACAAGGAGTCTCGCTGATGATAAACCGCCTCATTATTAAGAAGTAACTAACAAGTCAGTTTCGTTTCGCAGACTGACTTTGATTATACTTATCTTGCCTTTAACCTTAGATAGAATTCTTAGCGTTAAGGAGTTCAGAATGAAGTATAATCGTTTATGGGCCAGTCTTGCTGCAGTCATCATCCTCTCCTTTGCCGTTCTCCTTTATTATGGAAGAGAAATCTATCAGAAGGCCCCACCAATTCCGGTCAATGTTACAACGGAAGACGGTCGACTCCTTTTCACTCACGATAACATTCAAGAAGGAAAAGAAATCTGGCAGTCAATAGGCGGCCAGGAACTAGGGTCTGTTTGGGGGCATGGCGCTTATATTGCACCTGACTGGACGGCCGATTGGCTTCATCGGGAAGCTGTGTTTCTTTTAAATTTGTGGGCCCAAAGGGACTTTCAAAAACCGTTTGAAGAAATAAATAGCGAACAACAAGCGCAGTTACAAAGTAGGCTCTCTACTCAATTAAAAAATAACAGAGTCGATGCTGAGGGAAACCTCATCATAAACACTGACCGGGCCCAGGC
>JAEYUK010000040.1 GCA_023432655.1 Pseudomonadota bacterium
ACTCTACACTGTGCTATTGGCGGAACATATTTCTCTCAAGTTAGAGAAGTTTTTGCATCTGGCCCTTCTCACGGGTCTTTTAAGCATAGGCGTATGGGTTTTCACAAAAGACTTAAGATTTTATTTCTGGATTCAGTTCAGTACATTTTTAACCGTACCACTCATTTTGTTCTTGTTTCCCAGTATTTATAATAAGAGGTATTGGTACTTTATAACTCTCATCTTTTACGCCCTGGCCAAATGGGTTGAAGTGAAAGATCACGAGATCTACTCCATTACTCACGAATTCATTAGCGGCCATGCTTTAAAACATATACTGGCGGCCCTAGGACTTATGGGTCTATGGTGGATGGTTAAAACCAGAACAGAAACATCAGAAGCAGTTACTCGAGGGAGTGTAACTAATCCCTCCCCTGCGCTCTAGTAGCTTCCTAAGTTCTTTTTGATGATTTTGAACAATTTCATTTCCATCATGAAACATCATCACTGGCTCAAAGCATGAATCAACGGCCTTCCAGGCCACATGATCAGGGCTAATAGTATATCTTCCCATCTCTCTTTGAATTGGCCACTCAAACTCATCAAAGATTTGATAAATGAGTTCCGAGCACACGATGGCGTTCTCTGTTTCAACATCAAAATTAAAATCATAAGGACGCCCAACAAGTTCAACGGCTTTTAGAATTCGCTCAGCGGGATTACCATTATATTCAGGACGAACAACTACTAAATCATCAACATCCAGGAAATGTTCAAAAGTATTCATCGTTACCCCGGGTTTTCTTAAGGCTTCGACGATCAGCTTTCCTTGAGACATTCTTTCTAGAAAAGGAAGCATTCTCGGGTGATCTAAAAGCGGAATTTCTTTTCCTTTAAAATCGACTTTCATTTCCATCAACTCTGCTGGAGTTCCCAGCCAGATGGCAACATGTCCGAAAAAACCAGGAATAAACTGATCAGTGAGTCTGAACGGAGTTTTTTCAAACAGAATATCCAAAGGCTTCATTTTCTTTTTTAAACGATTCATCGTTGGCGCATGACTTGCTAATTTTTTTAACTTACCTGAACGAACCTGAATCGCACCTATGCTATTTCCAAAAAACTCACTAATTTTTCCCATGATTTTTTCCAATGCATCGGAAAGCTCAGCATGGGTCAATATCGTGTTGATTAAAAGAAGATTTTTGATTTTATAGGCAAAATCCTTCTCGGTAATCTTGGCCCTGGTGAAGGATTTCTCAAGATACTGCTCAAGAAAGGAATCATCATTAGTCCTGTAAATTGCGCTCTCTTTTAAAAATTTAAGATCAACTTCAGCTCTTTTCCAGTTTTTGGAATCGAGGGCAACCTGAAAGGTTTCCTTAAAGAGCTCGCCTTCTTTACCCATATCTGAAGCCAGGATGGAGCGCATTTTCTTGGCCTTTGATAAAGGAACAGAAAGGCGAAAAAAACTGTCATACATCACCATGCGGATAGCAGCACTGATCAAAATACTGTCGATAAACGTCTCTGATCGAATATCACCATGTTTAAGAGAAATAGTCATTCCGCCCAAACCAGAAACAATTTCATGAGAACGATTATGTTTTATGACAAAAGATCGTCCCCTGATTTTATCGTGGGTTGGTAAGAGGTCATCAAAGGCTTCTCTTTTCCAGCTTTCAAGTCTTCGAAATAAATCTTTTAGTTGGGCAATATCTTTAACTGAGAGAGGTCTATGGCAATTAGGGATAATTCCAAATTCACAAGAACGAGCATCAAGAAATGCCAAAAATTCATCATTGGTTTGGAGTCCCTTTGAAAGAATCTCTTCTGCATATTCTTTATCGCTCATTCCCCAGGAAGCGAGCGACAAAGCCGACAAAAAGAATACAGTAATACACTTAAAACTCAATCTATACATGCTATTCATCCTTGAATATTCCTATTCAAGGATTTCAGCACTAATAAAGAGAGTCAACTTTAGAAGCTATATGACAGTTTTTCTCAGATAAGTTTCTGCTTAATCTCGTGCCACTCTTTGGCGAGTCTTTCACGATGATCCGGATGAGCGATTCCAATAAGCGCTTGAGCACGTTCGTTGAGTCCTAGCCCAAAGAGATTGACCGATCCATACTCCGTTACTACATGATGGACATGGGCCCGGGTTGTAACGACCCCGGCCCCCGGCTTAAGGCTTGAAACTATTCGGGAAACTCCTTTGGGAGAAGCGGAAGTCATGGCGAAAATTGGTTTGCCCCCTTCAGAAAGGGCGGCAGCTCGCATGAAGTCCATTTGTCCACCAACACCAGAAATAACTTTATGTCCGATGGAGTCGGCACAAACCTGGCCAGTTAAATCAATTTCAACCAAGGAGTTAATGGAAGTGACCTTGGGATTCCTGATGATATTAATCGGATAATTCACATAGTTTGTTTCCATATTTATGACGGCCATATTGTCATTGGTATAGTCATAAAGATCTTGGGAGCCAATCAGGAAAGCTGATGTTGATATGCCGTTGTGGATAACTTTCTTGGAATTATTAATAATCCCTTTTTTAATCAACTCGAAGGCCCCATCAGACCACATTTCAGTGTGAAGTCCTAAATCTTTGTGAGTAGTTAGATTCATGGCAACGGCATTAGGGATATTTCCAATCCCTAGCTGTATTGTTGCTCCATCCTCAACTAAACCCGCTACGTTTTTACCAATCTTCAACTCTAATTCAGATAAAGCATGAGGGGGACTAACATAGATTGGATTTGATTTAACGACTGCATAGTCAATATCGTTAACATGGATAAAACCAGAGCCATGGATTCTAGGCATTTGGTCATTGATATGAGCAATCACCATGGTCGCAGCTTCAACTGCTGCCTTGGCAACATCTACACTAACTCCTAAAGAAACGAAACCGTGCTTGTCTGGCGGTGAAACCTGAATCAAGGCCACATCAACTTTCTTAATTCCCCTTTTAAAAAGCAGAGGGATCTCTGAAAGGAAAACCGGGACATAATCTATTCTCTCGTAATCTAATTTTCCACGAAGGTTTTTACCGGTGAAAAGACTCGAAATCTTAAACTCCGGATTACTCGCATAGGGGCAACTCCCCTCCGTATGAATATGCATCATTTCGATGTTTTTAAGATCTGTTCTCTCTTTTGCTAAAACTTCCAGCATTTCTATAGGTGTTGCTGCTGCCCCGTGAACGAAGATAGCAGAATTTGATTTGATATGTTTAAGAGCATCAGAAAAAGTATTAACAATTTGCATGGGATCTTCTCCAATTTGAATGGCCCAACAATAATATCCAAGTTTTCTCAGTTGATCGATATAAAATATTAACTTTAAATTCTGGTCGAATATTGGTCAAATTTAAGAATGCGGGCGAAATCAGTGTATTCTGCGAAGTTCAGCAGCAATCGGAGAAATGGCCGGAGGAATTGCTCATGAAATTAATAATCCCCTTTTTGTTCTAAAAACCAAGATTGAGACCCTGGAGAAGGTGCTCATTAAAAAGCAAGACTCTGAAAAAGAAATTGAAAGTATAATTGTCGCCAAGAAAATGGTACATAAAATCACTGACATCATAAAATCCCTTAGTACCCTTTCCCGTAGTTCTGAGAATGATCCGATTCAAAGCATTTCTATACAAGATGTCCTTAATGAAACATTAGTGGTTTGCAACCATCGGTTTTATCTAAAAGGAATTAAAATCACTCAAAACATAAAACAAGATTTGCCCAAAATACCTTGTCGTCCAGTAGAATTGGGCCAGGTTTTTATTAACCTCCTGAATAATGCCTATGATGCCATGGAAGAGACGATTGATCCGGAAGTAAAGATCCAGGCTAAAGTGCTAGAAAAGAAAGTAATAGTGACTGTCGCAAATAACGGACCAAGTATCCCAGGAGAAATAAGAGAAAAAATTTTTCAATCCTTTTATACGACTAAAGAGCTAGGAAAAGGGACTGGCCTAGGTCTTTCTATTTCCCAGAAGTTGATCGAAAAAAATAATGGAAAGCTTTATCTTGCATCTGACAAAGACCTGACAAAATTTGTTATCGAACTTCCCGTTTCCTGAATTAAAAATTTATATAGGCTTAAATTTCTAAAACACTTCGTTGCTTCATAATTTAGAACTGAGTCATTGAGAATCTCATTAACCCTCATGAGGTTTTATGAATTTGAATGAAGCGTATTTTCTGGGTGTGGCAATTCTTCTAATTTTATGCGTTTTTGCCAGTAAAGCTTCGGCCCGCTTGGGCATCCCTACTCTTGTTGTCTTTCTTGCAATTGGTATGCTTGCCGGCAGTGAAGGCCTCGGTAAAATTGAATTCAACGATACAAGAAATACTCAATCGATGGGAATCATCGCACTTGCCTACATTCTTTTTTCCGGTGGACTAGATACAAAATGGACTTCCATCAGACCTATTTTGAAAGAAGGTATCATCCTCGCAACATTTGGGGTTCTCTTTACTTGTATTTTGCTAGGGTGTTTCGGTTACTTTATCTTGGGGTTCTCACTCCTGGAAAGTTTTTTACTCGGAGCGATTGTTTCCTCTACAGATGCTGGCGCTGTTTTCACAGTTCTTCGTTCAAAAAATGTTCACCTCAAAGGCGACTTAAAGCCATTACTTGAGTTAGAGAGTGGTTCCAACGATCCAATGGCAGTCTTCCTCACAACCGGCTTCTTGCAAATGCTGGTGAACCCAAAGTTTGGCCTGAGTGAAATGATACCTCTGCTATTTCAGCAAATGATCATAGGGGCCTTCATGGGGTACCTCTTAGGCAGAATAGTTGTCTGGTTAATGGGAAAAGTTAAGCTTCAAATTGAAGGACTCTATATTGTTTTATCAATTGCTTTAGTCATGTTTATCTACTCATTCACACAGGCCCTTCATGGGAATGGTTTCCTTGCGGTTTATATTGCAGGCGTAGTGTTGGGAAATCATAACTTTGTCTTCAAAAAATCACTGACTGTCCTACATGATGGTCTTTCCTGGCTCATGCAAAGTACGATGTTTTTAACACTTGGTTTACTTGTTTATCCGAGTCAGGTCATCGATGTTTCAAGTACAGGCATACTTTTTGCGGGCTTCATGATCTTTATTGCCCGACCAGTTAGTGTTTTTGTTTCACTTATTTTCTCCAGACTTAATTTCCGGGAAAAACTTCTCATCTCATGGGTTGGGCTCAGAGGATCAGTGCCTGTTATCATGGCCACATATCCTTTGATGGCAGGTATCGACCGTGCGGGCTTCATCTTTAACATCGTCTTTTTCGTAGCTTTAAGCTCACTGATTCTTCAGGGTACCACCATTCCACTCTTTTCAAAATGGCTGAAAGTAGATGACCCATTTTCCCCTGTGAAACGCAATTACTCTTTCATCCACGGTCATTTAAAAGATATCGTTACAGTTGAGGTTCCCTACAACTCTCCTTTGATCAGCAAAACAATCGTTGACCTTAAGTTGCCTCATAATAAAATTCTCATTGTAGGTATTGAGAGGAATGGCGAAGTCATTATCCCTCGAGGTAGCACAACTTTAGAAAAGCACGATAAAATATCACTAATGGCAGATGACGAAACCTTGGCCGATTTCTACGAAAAACTCTGGGCACCGGAATACTACACAAAACCAGAAGAACATTCTCACCACGTGAAACATTGAATTGTTCTGAAATCTGTTATTACTGCCAGTTAGGGTCAAAATACCCCCATCGTGGACTGAGAAAAGCATCCCCATTTAACCGCGAACAATATATAAATTTTACTAGAGTGCTATCCATTCCGCCCTTAAGTGC
>JAEYUK010000050.1 GCA_023432655.1 Pseudomonadota bacterium
CTTCTATATCACCCAACCTGACTTCCCTCCAGTAGCTGATGGGATTCTTGATGGGGGAGTTCATGCCCTAGGCCTTCTTAGTTTTACACTCCCTTACCATGATGACAATTCCGATCAGGCCTCAAGCTGTCAGATCCTTTCTCAGAGTGCAAATACTTCAGGTGGAACATGTACGTGTACTTCAGGGAATTGTATAGCAAGTTTAAGCGCAGATGCTTACGGACTTGGGAGTTTTGATTATAAAGTGACCGCTCTGGGTGTTGAATCGAATATTGCCAATGTTTCGTTTACCCTTGTGGGACTTCCTGAGATCACTTTTGTTCCTACAATTGGGGCGCAGATTGGTCAAAGTATAAACTATGGTATTGGGTTAAATCATAATGGAGCAGTCGTTACTTGTTCCATTTCTCCTGCCCTTCCGATTGGTATTGTTTTAGATCCTGGGTCGTGTACGATTTCAGGAGCTACGGGAACTGTGTTGGCCCCTACGACTTATACTATTACGGCCACAAACCTCGCTGGCTCTACTACTGCAGATATGACCATTCAGATAAATGCACTCCCTCCAACAGTTGATTATTCATCAGCCTTGGTTGCGGACTTCTATATTGAAGAATCTTTAATAATCACTCCAAGTATTAATGATAATGGTGCAACGGTTACAAGTTGTTCCATCTTTCCAGCTCTACCGGCCGGTCTTTCTTTTGATACCAACTGCGTGATCACAGGCGTGGCAAGTGTCCCTGTAAATCAAAATTTTACAGTCACTGCCACGAATGCCGGTGGTTCAGCCGATGTCACTTTTCTATTAAAAATACAAAGCCCTTTTATAACAACCTGGCAGATCGCAGCCGCAAATGAATCCATAACATTACCACTCGTGAGTGGCGTTACTTATAATTTTAGAGTGGATTGGGGAGATGGCTCAGATTCGATTATTTCGAGTTGGGATAGTCCAGACAAAGTTCATCTCTATGTTGCAGCTGGAACTTACACAGTGAAAATCTATGGACAGATCCCTCAAATAAAATTTTATGGTTCCGGGGTTGAATCTAAAATACGCACAGTAGAGCAGTGGGGAACTAGTAAATGGACGTCCATGGACCATGCCTTCGCTAATTGTTCAAACTTTCAAATTACCGCTTTAGATAAACCTGACTTAAGTGAAGCCCAAAATCTTAGCGCTATGTTTATGAATGCTTCGAATTTTAACTCAGATATCAGTGGTTGGAATACGCAGACAATTACAAATATGAGTTACATGTTTAAGAATGCCAGTGTTTTCAATCAAACAATTAATGGATGGGACACTTCCAATGTTATAGATATGTCCTATATGTTTTCAGGTGCCTTAGCATTCAATCAAATGTTAGATCTCTGGAATACTCAAAGTGTCGTTAACATGTCCGCGATGTTTGAGAACTCGAATTTTAATATGCCCCTTAATACCTGGAACACATCAAGTGTGACTAACATGAGTATGATGTTCTTGTATGCGGCAAGTTTTAACCAACCCCTCGATGCCTGGGACACCAGTAATGTGACTAATTTTGATTCAATGTTCTCTAATGCTACTTCCTTTAATCAGGATTTGACCGGTTGGAATGTTAGTTCTGCTACGTCTTACGTTTACTTTGCTAATGCGGCCAACCCTCTCTGGACAACAAAACCAGCAGGCTTTTAAAACAAACGTTTAGTTGGGTTAGCTTAATTTTTCTTAAGATTCTTCTCACTAAGAAATAAGATGTTCCGAAATGAGGCGTAAGAAACCTCAACAAGGAACCATTTTTGAAAACTCTAAGTTTGAAGCAAAAGCTAGTTCTACAAGTCGTGGGTATCTGCTTAACCCTTTCAACCATTACTGGACTTATCCTTTACAGAAATGCACAAACGGCCAGCATGTATCAACTTATCGCAAGTCAGATGCTGCCGAAGGTGGAAGAACTCGGGGCCTTACAGGCGGAATTTAGAATGATACGCATTCAGGTTCGCTCCCTAGGCTTAGTTGGGAATACCAAAGAAGACAATGAAGAATTCGCAAGACTCACCAGGGAAGCCGTCGGGAGCTTTCTAAAGACTAAAGAAAAATTTCTTACGCATAATTTTGATGAACAAGGAAAGGTTTTTCTTAAAGACCTAGACACTCACTGGAGCGACTTTGCCGCTTTCGGAGAAGAACTCCTTCGCTTGTCAGCGCTGGGTGACGAAGCTTCTTTAAATCAGATGAATCAAATGGTGCGAGAAATCTGTCCGGTGAAATCTCAGCTTGTGACAAATACCATACAGTCTCTTATTCAATATCAGAATACGATGACAGAAAAATTAGTTGCGGAGTCGATAGATCATGAAGAGGTAACATTCCTCTTTGCCGTTATTTCTGTCTCTATAGGTCTCATTGTCTCTCTCGTTATTGGCTATTTTTTCGCTTCTTCAATCAGTCGAGGATTTGCTGAGAAAATTTTGGTTCTTAATTCAAGTGCTTCGGACATCGATGTCAGATCAGAACAAATCTTTGATGTTTCAAAAAAAATCTCTGAAGCCTCCGTTCAACAGGCCGCAGGACTTCAGCAGACAGTTTCTTCTATTGATGAAATCTCGGCCATGATCTCAAAGAATGCTGAGGGGGCGAAGAAGTCCTCTGAAATGTCGGAGTCTTCAAATCACGCGGCCCTTCAAGGGAAGAAGAAAGTGGAACTTATGTTGGATTCCATTCATTCTATAGCTGAAGGAAATAAAGAAATGATTGCCCAGATCAGTGACACCAATAGAGAGATTGGTGAAATCGTGAAGGTGATTGAAAACATTGCTGAAAAAACTCAAGTCATTAATGATATTGTTTTCCAAACTAAACTTCTTTCTTTTAATGCTTCGGTGGAAGCTGCCAGAGCAGGTGAGAATGGGAAAGGTTTTGCCGTCGTTGCCGAAGAAGTGGGAAATCTCGCATCCATGTCAGGAAATGCTGCTCAGGAAATTTCAACCATCCTGACTCATTCAACAGAAAAAGTGAATAGCATCGTAGAAAGAACTAAGTCGATGATGGATGATCTGGTTTCAAAATCCAAAGAAAAAATTAGTGCTGGAACTCTGACCGCCAATGAATGCGCCGGGGCCCTGGATGAAATTCTGAGTAACGTCTCAATGGTTAATGGTATGGTGAGTGAAATTTCAGAGGCTTCTCAGGAGCAGGCAACTGGGGTGAGAGAAGTAAACTCCGCTATGAATGAGATGGATAAGGTTACCCAGATCAATGCTTTAACGGCCAAAGAAGCTTCCGATGCGGCCTCAAATTTAAAAGATCAGGCAACTAGGTTAAATGAGCTTGTCTTTTCTTTAACCTCTTTAATAGATGGGGATACAAAAAAATCAGCTTAAAGCGGAGTACCGCAGTCAGTTTAGTGACAGGCCCCTCGTCTATTAAATAGAGGGGTCTGTTTTTAATCAGGATTTCTGTTACAGTATAAGAAAGAACGATCCTCATAAAAATACTCTTTAATATGTTATACGGAAATCAATCGATCTCTCACTTCACGCGATCTAACCAGGCGATCTGGATGCTGATGTCCTTTCAGGCAGGAATACTGAACATCGGGGGATTTCTGGCCGGGCATCAAATTGTTTCGCACGTAACTGGCTTTGCCACTAATTTTGGAAGCGATCTAAGTAAGGGAGTCAGTCCTTGGCGTTATCTCCTGGTTCCTATTTTTTTTTTACTGGGCAGTATGGTGAGCGGATACTTTGTTGATCTTCGGCTTAAATTAAAGAAGAAACCAAGGTATTACATTACATTTACTATGATGTTCCTACTCATTTGTTCCATCTGGCTTTTAGGAGTTTTTGGCGTTTTTGGATCATTTGGAAACTATGAAGAATTACCAAGTCGAGCCCTTTTGATTCTTTTGTGTTTCACCTGCGGCCTTCAAAACGGAACCATCTCAACCGTTTCTCGATCAGTCGTCCGAACAACCCATTTGACTGGTGTCACTACCGATTTAGGTCTTGGGATTGTGAGAATTCTTAATCGAAAAAAACTTGATGATAGAATCATTGATGAAGGGAAGGCCAATATCATGCGTATTGGGATCATCTTCTTTTTCACTCTAGGTGCAGTGGTTGGAGGCTATCTCTTCTCGCATTTTGAGTTTCACGGTTTTCTTCTTCCGGTGTTTATTTCCGGAGGGCTTTTGTGGCTCATGATTTATTATCAAGTGATAAAATCTGTAGGCCCTAAACCAGATCTTTGATCTTGTAGTTTTTTAATTCTTTTAAGAAAGAAAGGCTCGCACGTTTGAGCATCCCTTTGAGGCGACAACGGGGGCTTATTGTGCAGGTATTGCTTTCAGCATTAAAGCATTCCAGGATGTCCATATCTTCTACAGCTTCTACTAATTCACCGACTGTCCGTTCACTCATTTTGGGATTGAATTCGATTCCGCCTTTGGGCCCTGAGGTTGAGATAATATAGCCTAGCTCTGATAATTTATTGACCGCCACGGATAAATGATTTTTAGAGACTCCGTAGGCTTCAGCGATATCCTGAATTTTTGTTTTAGTCTTATTTGTCTGTAAATGTATCAGAACTCTGAGACATAGATCAGTTTTTACAGTGAGTTTCATATTTCTTAATTATATGTTGATATATTTCAAGTGTATTGATATATGTAAAATATATCAATCAAAACAGAGAAGGAATGTATGAGAAAGTATTGGCTTGCTCTAGTCTCAGTCCTAATTGTGACCTTCACAATCCTGGGCTTCTTCGGTGGGGAAGTGTACAAACAAGCACCTCCTATTTACGGTAAATTATTAGATTCTCAAGGTAATGTTCTGTACACACAAACAGATATTCTTGATGGTCAGGTGGTCTGGCAGTCTATCGGCGGCCAGCAAATTGGTTCCATTTGGGGACATGGCGCTTATCAGGCCCCAGATTGGACAGCAGATTGGCTTCACAGAGAACTGGTAAACTATCAGGAGATTTATTCTCTTAGATATTTTAGCCGAAGCTTTCATGAAACAAGTGAGCTTGAAAAAATTCAAATTAAAAATGCTATTTTAAAAGATTACCGTGAGTCTCGCGCTGAGAATGATTCGGTGACTCTCTCTGAAATTC
>JAEYUK010000054.1 GCA_023432655.1 Pseudomonadota bacterium
GCCGAGATGACTGGTATCTGACATTTAGCTTTAAGTGCCGGAACTAAAATACTCGCCGGGATATTCCCCAAGTGTCCACCGGCCCCATTATTTACAGCAATGATTCCGTCGGCCCCAAGGTCCTGGACTTTCTTGGCATAGTTCTCTTCAATCACATCGCAAAGAACCTTGATACCTTGTTTTTTGGATTCACGAATGACTTCTTCAGGACTACCGAGAGAGGTGATGAAGAAGTTTACGCCAAGATCGAGACATTTATAGAGTTGCTTCTTGGCCAGTACATTCGATTTATTAACAATCAGGTTGATACCAAAAGGTTTATCCGTCTTAGATTTAATTTCTTTAATCCCTGCTTCCAACTCTTCAATCGTTCTGAAGTTCAGAGCAGGAATACAACCGGCGATACCACTTTCAGCTGCAGCTACGATCATCTTAGTGTTAGTCACCAGGAACATTGGGGCCATTATGATGGGAAGTTCAATCCCTAGCATTTCAGTGAGGGCGGTTTTCATAGAATACTTATCCTTTTGCGCAAGGTGTCTCTGTAAGGCAAAGTCACGGAACTTTTACTTTCCAAAGGTCTTTAAACTATGGGTTAATTATAACAGTCATTTTTATTACAAGGATGGAAAAATGAAAAAGACACTCGGAATTATCGCATTGGCCTTTTCTGCGACCACGATGGCAGCACCTACTCAGTGGCTTACTGTGGATAATGAAATCCTCTCTAAAATACGCCCTAAATTGAATAAATCAGTTCAAGTCAGTTTTTCAGCGCAAGGTGCTTCAGTGGTAAAACTTACGGCAAAAGAAGTTGAAGAACTCTCTGAGGTCATTCACCATGAGCTACATCGCTGTGGTGGCTTCATTCAGCATGAATCGGAAGATGAAGCTATTAATGCTCTAACTTTTCAAGGCGAGATGTATTTCGCTAAGCGGGCCATCTTTTCTGATTACAGTATCGATCAGGGAAGTCGGGTTAAGCCCATGGTCTCTCAAGTTCAGGAAAGATCTATTCGTGACATGATCATTGCCTTGTCTAATTATAAAACTCGTTATTACAAGTCAGAGACTGGAGTAGAATCGTCAGAATTTATTCGTGACAGCTGGATGGCATTAAGTAAGAACCGTAATGATGTTAAAGTTGAGCTTTATAATCATAAGGCCTGGCCTCAGCCTTCGGTCATTATGACGATCCTTGGTTCGGAACGTCCTGAAGAAATCGTTGTCGTTGGTGGGCACGCTGATTCGATCGCGGGATTTTTTGGTGGAGGAGGGAAAGCTCCCGGTGCTGATGATAATGCCTCAGGGATTGCTACCATCACTGAAGTTATTAAAGTTCTGATGAACAACAACTATAAACCGAAAAAAACTGTTCAGTTCATGGCCTATGCGGCTGAGGAAGTTGGCCTTCTAGGTTCTAAGGCCATCTCGACTGAGTATAAGCAAAATAACAAACAAGTTATTGGCGTTATGCAACTCGATATGACTTTATTCAAGGGCACGGTTGATAAAGATATCGTCTTAATGGCGGATTTCACTAACAATGCTCAGAACGAATTTATCGGTCGTCTGGTTGATGAGTATGTTCAAGTTCCTTGGGGATATTCTCGCTGTGGTTACGGATGTTCTGATCATGCTGCCTGGACTGCCAATGGTTATCCGGCTTCGATGCCTCATGAAGCCGCCATGAAAGATGGTAATAAAAATATTCATACTGTTCGAGATACATTAGAATCAGCAGGAGGAGATGCTAAGCATGCTGCTAAGTTTGCAAAACTTGCTACAGCTTACGTCGTAGAATTAGCTAAATAACAGGAATCAGTCTTAATTGAGTAATGAAATAAAGTCCTTATATGAGGACATCCGTCAGAATCTAGAAACTTCACGTAAAGCAATGATATCAACGAGTATCCTGGAGGATGATGAGTCTTCCGGGATGCGTCCGTTGGATGACTCAATCGTCATCCTGGAGACTCTCGAGTTCATTGCCATCGCTGCCCATCATCTTCTGGAACAAAATCCTTCCCTTGAATCTTTGTTTGAAAAGAATTTTGGTCGAGTGAGGGAAGTTTTTGATCGGGAAGCGATCGTCGAGACGGCCTTGGTTGAGGAATATTTATTCCCTGTCACCAGTACTTATCCCTTATTGGTTGAAGGAACTTTTAGTAAAGAACTGACTCTTTCCTATAAAGATACCTTTAATGCCTGGGCCAGTGAAAAAGCCGCTCATCACGAGTCGACTCAGGAAACGATTAAAAATAAGTTCGACATCAAGATCAATGAAAAAGATCTTCCCTGTCATTGTGTTCAATGTATGGGGGATTACCGAACCCAGGTGAGAGAAGTCGTTTTCTCGATGCAGACTTCACTCATTGATAAAGCGGAAGATAAGCTTCACGAGTGGGTTCTGGTCAGAAAAATTTCAGATATCTCAAATGCTGTTTTCGATCTGAAAAAGAATCTTGATAAAAATTTTCATCAAATGCGTAACAAGCTTAAGAGGTCTTCAGTCAATAAACTGGAGAATGAAGTTAAGCACTATTATCGTTCTAAATTTGGCGCCAACACTGTCCTTGGAAAAGTATACAAAGAAAAACTGATGGTGTTCTTTAACACTCTATTGGTTGAACAAGGATTTAAGCCTGAGCTTGTGTCTAGTGAAGAATATGAGCGTTTTTTCCTTCAATTAGAAACGAATATCTGGAAGGGTGAAGTTTTTCTCCGTAAGGAATTTGAAAGATTCACTCAGGCGATTCTCGCTCTTAAAAGAAAAGATGTTTCCTCCACGATCTTAAGAGATTACTTGGGACAATTCTGGCTTCATGCTGATGCCCGAAGAATTAATCGTAAGATCATTTATCATATGGGGCCTACCAACTCTGGTAAAACGTATCATGCGATTGAAGCTCTCTGTGCTGCCAAGAAAGGCTGCTACCTGGCTCCCTTAAGGCTTCTGGCTTCTGAACTTTACGACACCATGAACAGTAAGGGCGTTAAGACGACTTTACTGACCGGTGAAGAAGTTGTGGAAGTTCCTGAGGCAACCCATTTTTCTTCCACCATTGAGATGGCCAAACTCCAGCAGCGTTTCGACTGTTGTGTCATTGATGAAATTCAAATGTTAACTGATCCGCAGCGCGGATGGGCCTGGACCAGGGCCTTAGTGAACATTCAAGCCGATGAGATACATCTGTGTGGCGACCATTCTGTTTTAGAACTGGTTAAAAAAATTCTGGCCCTTTGCGGTGATACCCTTGAAGTTAAAGAGTATAAAAGAATGACAGAACTCAATGTCCTGAATCATCAGATTCCTTTAACTCAAATGCAGAAGAATGACGCTTTAATTGTTTTCTCTCGTAGAAATGCTCTACGCTATAAAGCAGATCTGGAAGAACTCGATTTCAAAGTTTCAATTGTTTATGGACGTCTTTCACCGGAAGTTCGTCGTGAACAGGCCCGTAAGTTTGATGAGGGGGAAACTGATATTATGGTTTCCACTGATGCCATCGCCATGGGGATGAACCTTCCTGTGAAACGAATTGTCTTCTCGGCCCTATCCAAATTTGTGAATGATAAAGAAAATCCTTTAACCTTCTCTGAGATTAAGCAGATTGCTGGCCGTGCCGGACGATACAAACGTTTCCCGGTAGGGGAGGTGACCACACTCAATCGCGTTGAAGATGGACTTAGAACTTTAAAGGATGCTTTGGCCCACCATTTAGGTCAGAGTGATAAGGCCATGGTTGGTCCGGATCTGGATATTTTCAGTTCCGTAAACAACGCTCTTCTTGCTAACTCATTACCGACTCTAAAACTTTCAGAGTTTCTCCGCCTTTTTAACACCATGACCTTTCAGAAACCATTCTACTGCGTAGATATGAAAGAGATGATTGAACTCGCCGAGATGGTGGAAATGGCCGATGAGGACAGAACTCTAACTAATGCTGAAATCTTTGGCTTTGCCTGTGCTCCGGTGAATCTTGGTTTAATAGAACACGTTCAGTATTACATGTGGATCTTGAACCACTATGTGGATAACCAAAGTATTTACAATGAACCTATAGATGAGACCTCGGATAATATCGATTATCTGGAAACATCCATTAAATGTGTGGAGCTTTACCAGTGGTTGTCTCGCCACTTTAATAATAAGAATTTTGATTTTGATGAGCAGAAGCTTCTGGCCAATAAAACGAAGGCCATTGAACGCTTAAATGAACTTCTATCCGATAAAATTGGAAAAACCTGTTCAAGCTGCGGTTGTAAAATGCCGGCCAATGCCCGTTTTAATATCTGTGACGAGTGCTTCTCTAAGCGCCGCTTTAATCGCCGTCCACAACGGGCAGATGAGAGAAGCGATAGAGGTGACAGAGGTGACAGAGGTGGCCGAGGCAAAGGCAATAAACGAGGTAAGTCCTTTAAGTCAAAAGGTGATGGATCTCAATCTTCTCAGTCTGGAAAAGCTGGCGGACATGGTGTAAAAAGACCAAGACCTGCTGGCCCAAAGGCGAGTGGAGGAGGAAAGAGTGGAGACGCCGCCAAAGCATTTAGAAAATTCAGATAAAATTTCATATTTTGAATTTTGCCGCAATATCTTATCGGGTGAAGACCTGGATGATAAGTTTTTGTCTTCAACCATTGAATGGACTCCCTTTAAAGAATTCGAGCTGCCTCCATCACCTGGCCGACGTGGATCTCTTAGTTTTTCGGACAAAAGAACGAAATTTCCTAAGGCCCAAAATCTCAATGAAAATGACAAGAAGGCAATGGCGCTTCATAGTTTCGCCAACCACGAGCTTTTGGCGATCGAAATGATGGCTTCGGCGACGCTTGTTTATCCTCACCATACAGAAGAAGATATTCGTTTTAAAAAAGGCATTTTAACCGCTTTAAAAGATGAACAGAAGCATCTTCGCCTCTACATTGATAGGATCAATCAATTGGGCTATGCCTTCGGAGACTTTCCCTTAAATGATTTTTTCTGGCGTCAGATGGAAAAGCTTAAAACTCCCGCTCAGTACATGGCCATGATGTCTCTCACTTTTGAAGCTGCTAATCTCGACTTCGCTCAATACTACGGAAATATTTTTCGGGAATTCGGAGATCATGTCACCGCTGAAATCATGGATACGGTATTAGAGGATGAAATTGGCCATGTGGCCTTTGGAGCTCATTGGATGAAAAAATGGCGCAATGATAAATCTCTTTGGGACTATTATCGGGAATCTCTTCCCTGGCCGTTAACTCCTGCCAGAAGTAGAGGAATTGGTTTTGATCCTGAACTGCATGGTAAGGCCATGAATGATTCAGATTTTATCCAGAGCCTTAAAAACTATGATGATGATTTTAGGATCACCAAACGGCGCCATGAAAGCATATAAGGTTAACGCAGATTACGAAGCTGTTTTATTTGGGAAAAAGGATTCTCTTCCTGTGATTAATCAGGCGCTGGAGTTTCTCGTTTTCTATCTGAGTGAAAGACCACTTCATAC
>JAEYUK010000058.1 GCA_023432655.1 Pseudomonadota bacterium
GGTCTCTTCCCATCTGGAAAGCTTCCCAGTTGGCTTCTCTCTCGGCTTTTGGAACAGCTGCCAGAAAGGCTTCTTTTAAATTCTCGATTGTGAATGGAAGTCTTCCCGCCTGAAAGGCAATCCCTAAAATCATCGCCGAAGCATAGACCGGACGACCAAAGCGCTCAAAGCTCATTTGCTTTAAAGGGGCCATGATGACTCGGTCTTTTAATTTTTCTTTTAATTCTTTTTGCAGAAGCTCTGGAGTGGTTACCGGTGCCTTAATCCCTCGATCTAGAAGAATTGATAACGGCATCTGGAACTCTTCATCCACAATAAGTAGTCCATTGGGAGAAAGATACTCAATGGCGCGCGAGCCCTCTAGTAGATCTGGTGAGACCACCAAATCAGCAGTGGCCACAGGGACAACCGGACCATGAGACTTTTTATGACTAAAAATAGCGAGGTGAGAAATCACCGACCCATTTCTTTGGGCCAGACCTTTTTGATCCATGAATTTAAATTCCAGATCATCCCGTCCCCCCATCGTAGAACCGGCTTCGGCCAGGATGCGGGAGATAGTCGTGACACCCGAGCCCCCTACGCCAATCACAATGGCCCTGAAATCCTTACCTTCCGCAATTGTCTTAAGATCTTTAATCGGTGTAGGGAGTGATAGATGATCCCATAAAGAAGCACCTTCCACTTTATCTTTGTATTTAGTTGGATGGTAGTTATGAACCTTCACAAGTTCGAAGCTTGGACAGGCCTTGATTTTAGTGCAGTAGGAATCTGAGACACAAATCTGAGGATCAATCATGACTTTTGTGCCGTAAGCATCATGAGACTGAGATAAACCTGGGCAACCGGTCATCTCAACGCAAGCTCGGCAGTCTTCACAGGCGAGAGTGTTAATCTGGTAGAACTCTCTTACCTCTTCGGTTTTTCCTTCTTTAAAAAGTTTTCTCTCTTCTCTCTTTTTTCTTCCATGGAAAGTTAGACCGCATTCCTTATTGGAAACGATCACCTTCACTCCAGGTTTTTGAACGTAATCTAAGAGAAGATTCTTATAAAAGTATCGATCCGATGGATTAACTTCAATGGCTTCACTGACTCTGAGTGAGCGCGCCACCTGAAGCATACTTTGCCGAGGTCTCACTTCTCCTTCAACTGAAATTCCTGTTCGTGGAGTCACCTGGTGACCTGTCATGGCGGTATTATCATTATCCAGCAAGATGTAAGTAATGTTGTGACCCATCTGGACTGAGTTTGAGATGGAAGTCATTCCTGAATGGAAGAATGTTGAGTCTCCCATAAGAACCACAGAAGGATTGGTGGTAAAGAGGTCTGTTCCCGCTCCTAAAGCTCCCCCCTGCCCCATGGCCGAGAGATCGTGCATCTCTTTGAAGGGCTCAAGGAAAGATAAAGAGTAACATCCCACATCGCCGTGTGAGATGAGGTTTACGTTTTTATCAGCGAGGCTTGCTCTCACATCTTTCATGATACTCAAGGTCTCGCGGTGAGGACAACCTGGACAGAAGGTCGGCAGTCTCCTAGGTACAGTCACATCGAGTTTAGTCGGAAGAGCACAATTCACTTCTTCTTTTTTGTGTTGAAGGACATCGAGTAAAAGATTCAGTTTCTGATAAATGATTTCATAAGAGAGACCACCAAAGGCCGGGAAGCCTTCTACTTCTCCAAACTCTTTACCAAAGACATCTATGGAAAGTTTATGCTTACTGATCAGGGCCCGAACCTCTCCTTCCAAAAATCCGCGTTTTTCTTCCACTACGACTAATGTCTCTTTATTCTTCAAGAAAGGAAGAAGTTGAGCTTCGTTAAATGGATAAGAGGAAGCGGCCTTATAGAGAGCGAATACTTCGTGAAGATTTGATTCTTCTAACACTTGCTTCAAGGTTTCAAAAACTCCACCCCCTGAAATGATGGCGAGTTTAGAGCTGAGGTTTCCGCTCAGGCGATCCAGCGCGAGTTTTTCCAGGGCGACCTTCACTTGCGGGAAACGATTTAAAATCATTTCTTTATCCGCGATAAGTGAGTTGGGTGGCACCATCACATTAGCTGAAAGATTAAATTTGGAAGGATCCAAAGTTATGGGTTCATGAGAAACTGTTTTTTCTTCTCCGATCAGAACACGGCCTCCGCCTTCGGCCATGAAAGTAGTGACAAGAAAACCTGCATACACCGAACTTTCTTGCGAGAGAGTTAAAGCATGCTGAACCCAGTCTTTTAACTCTTGAGGGGAAGACGGTTCCAGAAAAGGCATATGAAGGTGTTTAAACAGATACCGGGAATCTGCCGGAGTCGACGTAGAAATCGACCAGGGATCATCCCCTACTGCTACGACCACGCCATTTTTTATTTCGTTACTAGGATTAGCAAAGTTCCCCACGCTTAAAGCATCGGAAGCCACATGGAGTCCCATCGATTTCATCGCCACCAGGACATTTTGTCCGGCCATTTTAGCACCTGAGGCCATCGCTGCTGCATTGGCCTCAGAGTTAGCAATCACTACTCGAATGCCTTTTTTATGTAACGCTTCCTTCTCTTCGTGGAGGATATTGAAAAAATCGGCCAGAGGAGAGCCGGGATAGCCGGTGTAAAGATTAAAGCCTGCTTCTAACGCGCCTTGAATGAGTAATTCGTTGCCATTGAGAATCTTGTAGTTCATTGTCTAATCTCGAGGGTAAATAAACCCTTTTGTTATACCCTCCCTCTGACATTAGAGCAATTAGCAAAAAGTAAATTCAAGGACTTGAAACTATGGAAGAAACAATTCTTATATCTCAATCCGTCGCCATTTTGGTTGATGGGAATAATATTGAGCGCTCGCTCGAAGGTGAGCACAAGGGCCAGAACATGATGATCAATTTTGATGTTCTGATTCCTCGTTTATTAAAAGGCCGCGGGCTTAATCGCTTGATCTATTTCCGCGAAGGCAAAAGCATTTCCTCAAAACTCGCTGAAAGGCTTCATACCAAATATCACGGCTCCGTCAGACCTTGTCACAAATCCGCTGACATTCCTCTGAGTATTAAGGCCACACAGCTTGCGAGCAAAGTTGACTCCATCATCATCCTCTCCGGCGACTCCGACTATGTGGAATTAGTGAGCCACTTAAAATCTGAAGGGGTTCGGGTGGAGGTCTGTGCTGTTGAGTCCACCACCGCCCAGGTATTACGGGATGAAGCTGACTATTATCATCCTATTCTTAAAGAGGATTGCTTCACCCTTAATCCCACGGGCACCAAAAAGAAAACCCGACGTTAATTTTTTGACTTTCTAAGTCATCCATTGAAAGATCTAGAAAAGATTTTAAGGAGAGATGTCATGTCGCAAAACCCAGCTGGTTTAAAAAATATTGATCACCTTGAATTTACGGTTGATAACCTTCACTCACCTACCATTAAGCTTTTTTCCGATATGGGTTTTGCCCAAACGGCCGCAAGCGAAGATGCACGTCTCTACACCCAGGGGCAAATCCGTTTTTTAGTTAAAGCTTCTCAAGACGAAAATAATCTCGCTCGTAAATACTTCAAAGCTCACGGGGAAGGAGTTAGTAAAATATCCTTTCAGGTGGAAAGTGTTGAAAAAGCCCTTGAAGTCACTTTAAAAAATGGTGCTAAACTCATTAGCGATTTTAAAATAGAAGAAACTGAAAGTGGTATCACCAAGACGGCCTCCATCCAGGGTTTTGGTGATGTTATTAACGAGTTCGTAGAAAGACCTACTGGTCAGTTCCGCCCGGGCTTTAAACACATAGAAAATGATCCCGAGGCGAGACCGCTCCAGACTCGTATTTCAAGAATTGACCACCTGACAAATAATGTGCCTAAAGGCCAGATGGATCATTGGGTAGAGTTCTATAAACGAACTTATGGTTTTATCGAAACTCGCTACTTTGATATTAAGGGCACTAAAACCGGACTCAATTCTAAAGTGGTTCAGCTTGCGGACAACTCGATTATTATTCCAATTAACGAACCAGAAAAAGAAGGCGGAAAATCCCAGATTCAAGAATTTCTTGATCTTCACAAAGGTCCAGGTGTTCAACATATCGCTGTGATGACCCCTGATATAATTTCTACCGTTTCAGAATTAAGATCCCGTGGGCTTAAATTTATGTCGGCCCCACCTAAAACTTATTATGAAGCGATACCGACTCGTCCATTTAAAGTAACAGAGGATCTCAATGTCCTTGAGAATCTCGGAATTCTAGTTGATGGAGATGAACAAGGTTACCTTCAACAGATTTTTTCAGATACCTATATAGGTCCTCTATTCTTTGAGTATATTCAGCGTAAGAACCATTGGGGTTTTGGTAATGGAAACTTCCAGGCCCTTTTTGATGCTATTGAAAGAGATCAAATGCAACGAGGCTACCTCTAAGCGAGGTAGTCTTTGATGACTTCGTAAGCGAGCTTTAGGATCGTTAAAAGCACAACCCCTCTAAGAAGAGCACGAACAAATTCATTGCCTTTTAAGAGGGCGAGTTTTACTCCCAGCATCGCTCCCCCCACATTAAAGAGCATCATCGGCAGAGCGTACTCAAAAAGAAATTTTCCCTTCAAAGAAAATAATAGGAGTGCTGCGAGATTAGTCGTAAGGTTGATAATTTTCGCGTAGGCCGATCCCTGAACAAAGGTCATGCTTAGGACGCCTACAAAAGCGATAATAAGAAATGTTCCAGTTCCTGGACCAAAGAATCCGTCATAGAAACCAACTAAGGCACCAATTAATAATGGCTTCCAAACCGGAATAGCAACATCAGGCCGGTGATCCACCAGACCGAATGATTTGTTCCTAATCGTTGTCAAAAAGACCAGAAACAGTAACACCATGAAAAGTGGTTTTAGAATATCACTGCTCACAATAGTAACAGTGAAAGCCCCCAGAAAAGAAAAAAGAAAAGCTGCCATCATCGCCGGGACAATGATGGTTTTAATGTAAGGAATTTGTCTTGAAAAACGATAGGCCGATACCGCTGTTCCCGTGACAGAAACAAGTTTATTGGTTCCTAACAGTGTTACCAGGTTGGCTTCAGGTAGAACCATCATCAGCGCCGGAAGTTGAATAAGTCCTCCACCTCCCACCACAGAATCAATAAAGCCAGCCGCAAAAGAAGCGAAACAAAGAGCAAGGAGTTCGTAAGTAATCATATGTATTTATAACAGAGAAAGGAGATTTTTTATAGCTTTGGTCAAGTTAAAGTTAAGACTTCGTTAAGGATAAATTTAGTTTGGCATTTTTAATTCAAATTCCATTACTATCTCCGAAATTTCGAGGGACACCAATGAAGCATTTTAGTTTATTACTAACCTTACTCATGATTTGTGCAGCTTGTTCACAAGATGCCAACACTCTTATTATTCAAAACAAGGGTTCTGATACCCTGGTTAATTTGGCCCAGGCCTGGGCGGAAGAATACAAGAATGTAAATCCCAAAGTAGCACTGGCCGTTTCAGGCGGCGGTTCAGGTACTGGTATCGCGGCCTTAATCAATGGGACAGTTGATATTGCCAACTCTTCCCGCGCCATCAAACAGGAAGAAAGAGAACAGGCAAAGAAGAATACTGGAAAAGATGTAAATGAATTTATTGTTGGGATGGATGCCTTGGCAGTTTTTGTTCATCCTAAAAATCCTCTAGAAGGTCTGACTTTAGAAGAAGCGGCCTGTATCTATGGCGAAGGTGGAACATGCACTCATTGGCATCACGTAAGAAATACAGTGGTTCCAGGCTGCAAAGATAACCGGATCATTCGCGTTTCACGTCAATCAAACTCGGGAACTTACCAATATTTCCGCGAGGCCATTCTGGGCAAAAAAAGAGATCTCAAACTTGGTTCAATGGATCTTAGTGGATCAAGAGAATCCATCGACCTGGTCGAGACCACTCCATGTGCTATCGGTTACTCAGGGATGGGGTATTTGAATCCAAGAATTAAGGCCCTGTGTATTCAAAAAGATGGCAACTCCCCTTGTATTGCTCCAACGGTGGATTCGGCCATCGATAAATCTTATCCAATTTCCCGTGAACTTTATATGTACACTTCTGGAAGTCCGTCAGATGCAGTTAAGGCCTATCTAGATTGGACTCAAAGTGATGAGGCCCATGCAATCACAATTAAAGCAGGCTATGTTCCTGCCAAGAAAAGGTAATTATGATGGAAGTCAAAATCGCGGCACCTGTAGACTCTACAACTATGGAATGGCGTCAACGTAAGTCAAAAAAGCCTCTCTCTGAAAAAATTGTAGAAGGGATGATTAAAGTTGGGGGTCTAAGCTCTATCGTTTTTATCCTCGCGATTCTGTTTTTCATTTTAAAAGAAGCCTATCCTTTCCTGGTAGGTGCTTTTGACTTTAAAGAATTCTTCTTCTCTACCGAATGGAATCCGGCTTCTGTCGTAAAAATCAAGTATGGAACTCTGGCCATCTTAGTAGGAACTCTGATGGTCACCGTTCTTTCAATGCTGATCGCTGTTCCTTTGGGACTCGCTTGCGCCTTTTATATCTCTGAGTTTTGCTCACCTAGACTAAGAGAAACTTATAAGATCTTGATCGAATTTCTTGCGGCGATCCCTTCTGTGGTTTGGGGTTTTGTTGCCATCATGATGATTAACCCGTTAATCATCAATATCTTCGATGTGCCTATTGGTCTAAACATTTTAAATGCCTCAATTATTCTAGCGCTCATGTCTCTTCCACTTATCGTTTCTGTTGGAGAAGATGCTCTCCGGGCCGTGCCTGAAAGCTACCGGGAAGCCGCGGAAGCAATGGGAGCGACAAAGTGGGAAGTGGCAACGAGAGTTCTTTTACCGGCGGCCAAGAACGGATTAATGGCGGCAGCTCTATTAGGAGTTGGTCGTGCTCTTGGTGAAACCATGGCAGTCCTTATGGCCACCGGTCACGCCATTCAAATTCCAGATAGCATTTTTGAACCAGGCCGTACTTTAACGGCTACCATTGCAGCAGAGCTCGGTGAGTCTCCAAAAGGCGGAGAACACTACCAGGCCTTGTTCGCTATCGGACTTATGCTCTTTATTATCTCTTTAATTGTAAACGTTTCTGCTGATTACCTTATCCGCGGCAGAAGGAAGTAATTATGTTTCGACCAAGCATTGAACTGACTAAAAAAGAAATCAGAGAGAAAGGTTATCAGAATTTTCTGAGTACCATCACCTTCTTTCTCTTTATGCCGGCCCTTATTATTATTTTCCTTTTGTTCCTAAAAGGATATCCGGCCCTCTCGTGGGACTTCATCCTGCAAGACCCGATTAATGGAATGACGGCAGGTGGAATCTTTCCAACCATCGTCGGGACATTTTGGCTCGTCATCATCAGTGTTATCGTTTCCTGTCCGCTGGGAGTTATTGCTGCTCTCTATTTATCTGAGTATGCAGCTGACAATAAACTCAATCGAATGATCCGCCTGGCGATCTTAAACCTTGCGGGTGTTCCAAGTATCGTTCATGCTCTCTTTGGTCTTGGAGCCTTCGTTCTCTTCTTAAAAATGGGTACAAGTATTCTCGCCGCTTCATTCACGCTGGCAGTAATGAACCTTCCGGTCATCATTACCTCAACACTTGAATCTCTTCAGGCCGTACCTCTGTCTTACCGAGAAGCTTCGTGGAACGTTGGTGCGAGTAAACTACAAACCATTCGTCACATTATTCTTCCTAACTCTATTCCGGGCATTTTAACTGGTCTTGTATTTTCCGTAGGAAGATCTGCCGGCGAAACAGCGGCCATTCTCTTTACAGGGGTCGCCTTCTATTTGCCATTTCTTCCGAAATCAGTTTTCGATCAATGTATGTCGCTATCAATGCACTTGTTTACGATTTCAACTCAAGTTGTAGGGGTACCTGACGCTTATCCATTTGCTACGGCACTGGTACTGATCCTGTTGATTTTATCCGTGAACTCTATTTCAGTGGCCCTCAGATATTATTTTCGCACAAGAAGAAAGTGGTAAGACCATGATTAAGAAAATACAAATTAAAGACCTCACAGTTAACTATGGCACTAAAGACGTAATCCATCGTCTGAACCTGGATATCTATCAAAATGAGATCCTGGCGATTATTGGTCCTGCTAACTCCGGAAAGAGTTCTCTTCTTAAATGCTTAAACCGCATGATGGATTTCAATCATTCGGCCAAAATCTCCGGCGACATTCTGCTGGATAATGAGAGTATTTTTAAAGATGAAGATTCCACTTTCCTACGTCGCCGCATCGGAATGGTTTCTCCCCTCCCGGTAGGTCTCCCTATGACCATCAAAGAGAACGTCACCTATGCTCCTCGCATGGCCGGCTGTAAAGATAAAGCAGAGCTTGATTCCATCATGGAAGATTGTTTAAAAAAAGCTGCTCTCTGGGATGAAGTCAAAGATCGTTTGGATACCCTTGCTACAAAACTCTCAGGGGGCCAGCAGCAGCGCTTAACTATTGCGCGCGCCTTATCCCATCACCCAGAAGTCTTATGTCTGGATGAATTCTCTATTGCCATTGATCCGGTTACAACTATGAAGATTGAAGCGGTATTAAATGAACTCAAAAAGAATATAACGATTGTGATGGTAACAAACGTCATCAACCAGGCCAAGCGCCTGGGAGATAGAACGGCCATGATGCTTCATGGGAAGATTCTTGATCTCAACAGTAATGAGAAAATTTTTGGCGGCGAAGTAACTGACGTCAGAACTAAAGACTATATCGAAGGTCTATTCGGGTAATTTATGAATAAAAATCATGCAGTAAACACTAACGAATTCAGTTTTTGGTATGGAAATTTTCAGGCCCTGAGAAACCTCACTTTTAATATCTCGGCCAATAAAATCACCGCCCTCATCGGTCCTTCCGGTTGCGGAAAAAGTACTTACCTTAAGTGCCTTAACCGCATTAACGAACGTGGAACAGAAGTTTCTCATAAGGGAAGTATTCAGATTTTCGGAGAAGATATTTATCACCCGCAAGTGGCCCTTCCTGAATTAAGAAAGCAAGTTGGAATGGTTTTCCAAAAGCCCAATCCACTTCCTCTGACGATTTATGAGAACGTTCTGTTTGGAGCAAAAACTCACCTTAAATCTTTAAAGCGTTCACAACTGGATGAGATGGTTGAATCCTCTCTTAAGCGAGTAGGCCTCTGGGATGATCTTAAAACTCAGCTTAACCGATCGGCCTTGACTCTCAGTTTAGAAAAACAACAAAGATTATGTATCGCGCGCCTTCTTCCCTTAAAGCCCAAGCTTCTTCTTTTAGATGAACCTTGTTCGGCCCTTGATCCGGCGGGCATTGAGGCCATTGAAACACTGGTTAAAGATCTTAAAAAAGACTACTCCATCATCATTGTGACTCACTCTATGAGTCAGGCGAAAAGGGTCTCGGATGAGACGATTTTCATGTATATGGGGGAGCTGGTGGAAATGAGTTCAACAAAATCACTGTTCGAAACTCCTAAAGAGGCCAGAACCGCCGCTTATATTGAGGGACGCTTCGGCTAATCTTTGACATCTCCCCCTTGAAATCGCTATCGTTCTAACATTATTTTTCGTTTATACAACGCAAAGGGTTAGAACGTTGGCCATGAAAGCTTTTGAACATATTCTGGTTACTAAGAATTATCGGGACCATCAGCATATCGGGCTGATTCAATTGAATCGTCCTAAAGTCCTGAACGCAGTTTCAACCGACCTTATGAAAGAGTTAGTTGAAGCCTTATTTATCCTCGAAGATGACAAAGACATTCGGGTCATCATTCTCACAGGCAATGACCGCGCTTTTGCTGCTGGTGCAGATATCGGTCAGATGAGTGAAAATTCACCAATCGATCAAATAAATGATAATCGTCTCCGTCTCTGGAAACAGATGGCCCTCATTAGTAAACCAATGATCGCGGCCGTTAATGGCTTCGCTTTAGGCAGTGGATGTGAGCTCGCTATGGCCTGTGAC
>JAEYUK010000068.1 GCA_023432655.1 Pseudomonadota bacterium
GTCCAGCCCCGCGAGAAGACGTTTTCAGCAGTTTCTAAAAGATTTTCTTCAGAAACGTTTTTATTAATAACGTCCCGCATGCGCTGAGATCCGGCTTCGGGAGCAAAAGTAAGTGAGGTATTTTTTACTTCGGCCAGTTTATCGAGGATGCGATTATCCAGACCGTAGGCCCTAAGGGATGAAATCCCTAAGGTTGCGTTCTCAGAAGCAAGCTTATCCAAAAGTTCAATCACAAGAGGTGTTACCGCCGAATAATCGGCCGTCGAAAGACAAGTCAGAGATGCCTCATCAAACCCTCCATTCTTAAGGCCATCCATCATCATCTGCACGACGTTCTCAGGATTTCTTTCACGAACTGGACGATAAATCATTCCTGCCTGACAGAAGCGACAGCCTTCTGTGCAGCCACGAGCAAGTTCAACTGAGAAGCGGTCAAAGATCGCTGTCATATGAGGAATCGGAGACTTGGTTGGGAATGGGTAATTTGCGAGGTTATCCACAAAGTAGCGCTGTACACGCTCAGGAAGAACACCTGCGAATTCGGCCTTCGGTCCAGTCACCACTTCCATCTGAGTCATGGGATCAATCGCCGTATCATAAAACTTAGGAACGTAAATTCCTTTCCACTTTGCTAGTTCAAATAAAATTTCATCGCGCCTTAAGCCCTGGGCGCGAGCTTCCCCAACGAAATGGGTCACACGGGCAAAGAGTTTTTCACCATCACCTACCACCACGAAATCCATAAAAGGGGCCAGTGGCTCAGGATGGGTAGCGCAAGGGCCGCCACAAATAACAAAAGGTTCATCCTCTCCACGATCTTTAGTCCAGATGGAAATTCCACCAAGCTCAAGCATGTTTAAAATATTGGAGTAGGACATTTCATACTGAAGAGAGAAGCCTACGATGTGAAAGTCTTTTAGCGGCTTAAAATTTTCCAGTGAAACCAGCGGGAGGTTTCGAGAACGAATCTCTTTTTCCATATCTACCCATGGGGCAAATACTCTTTCGGCAAGAAGACCTTGGTGCTGATTAATTTCATCATACAGAATCTTCATCCCTAAGTGGCTCATCCCTATTTCGTAGGTATCAGGAAAACACAAGGCCACTCGTCCAATGGACTCTTCCCAATTTTTCTTAATCACAAAATGTTCGCCACCGATATAGCGGGCCGGTTTTTCAACTTTATCTAAAAAGGATGCGTAAGGATTGTGTGATGCCACGAAAGGACTCCAGTGTTGTTTGTTTCACTCTAAAACCAAGCGAGTGGAAGGATTCGAACCCTCTAATTATGGAAGGTGTTTTTTAACAGATACCAAAATGCTTGTGAAGGATTAAATTAAAAGCCTGAAGAAAGGGAAAGGACCCAGCGGCGATCTTCTTCCTCACGGAAGCCATCCAATGAACGGTCAATAGCGTAAGTAGTTAGATCCATAATGAAAGTCCGGGATCTTACCCCAATCCCCCCAGAACCCCAGCCATCACCCCAGCCGGCGCGAACGAAAATTCTCCGGGCAAAATCCAGTTCCACACCGGCGGCCATACGACGTTTATAGTCAGTCTCGTAGGCGTTACCGACGTCTTTTAAATTCGCCTCAAGATGCAACCTAGCGATCTTTCCGATTTGAGGAGTGATCGAGGCTCCCACATCGATAGTTTGTTTAATTTTATCCAGGGGACCTGCAGCACTTTCGTCACCGGAAAACTCACTGTTAGTCGCATTTCTTAAAACCGCAGAAAAAGTCGGAAGAAAAGTAAACGGCAAAGTCAGTCTGGTTCCAGCTGTAACTTGAACGCTACTGCCACTTTGGTAATCATCTTCGGTGTTAATACTAATTGGATCAGCGGGTCCGAAAACTTTATATAATTCGCGACGGTTTAGATAAACCGCCGAAGCTCCTACTTTTAAAACCCCGCCAAAAAGCGAAGCATTGAGGGCCATCACAGGCCCATGATCTCTTCTTTCAGCAACCTCAAACTCATTGGCAACATCATCATTAATAATGGCGCGGTTTCGTTGAGAAAAAAGATAACCCAAAGTCAGACCGCGAACGGTGAGGTTAGGAAAAAGATTTAATCTTGAATGCGAGAGTTTCCCTTGATCCTTTTCCAAAGCTGTTCTCATCTCTTCTGGATCAAAAGAATCAATAAAATTACCAGGGATTTCCGTGGCCGCTCCATCACCTACTGCACTTAAAAGTCCAGAACTCGCTTCCAAATGAATATTAGCAATATGGAACTGAGGCTTTCGAACGGTACCCAGCCCTGCCGGATTGTAAAAAGCGGACCAGGAATCATCTACCTTATTAATATAGGCATTTCCCATGGCCAGAGCACGGGAAGAAGTTACGAATTCAGGAAAGGCTGCATCTTCGAAATCAAGTTTGGCATGGGCCAAGCCACTTGTGACCAAAAGAGATAAAGAGAAAGTGAGTAAGTGTTTCAAAACGGTTTCTCCTACACACTATTCTAAAAGAAGTATGAAGCGGCCTCAAGGAAGGGACAAAACATCCACTCTTACCAGTTAAGACCAAATGAATAACCAAAAATCATCCGGGATTTATTCTTAGTATCAGTGGTTTCCAGTTGTTGATAAGTACCCTCAAGCTTTGCGAAGAAACTTTCATAAGAGAGTTCTACCCCCCCGCTAAGGGAAAGGACGGTGGTTTCAAAT
>JAEYUK010000082.1 GCA_023432655.1 Pseudomonadota bacterium
GACTCGAACACAGGACCCTCTCCTTAAAAGGGAGATGCTCTAACCAACTGAGCTACGAGACCATTTAATCGAAGGTCTACAAATTATTGTTTCTGAAGAATTTTGTCAAACAATAAAATGAAAAAAGATAATTTTTTTTAAGGTCTAAACCAAGATTTTTTACCCACTTATTAGACAAAAACTAAGGCTTCCGCTAAATTGCCCCCCATGGACACGACATCTCACCCTTCTAAAAAAGTAGCTTTTCACACTCTTGGTTGCCGTTTGAATTTCTCGGAATCAGGCTCCATTGCTCAAGGTTTTGTCGACCGCGGCTATGAAGTGGTTGAGTTTGGAAATCCGGCGGATGTGGTTTTTCTTAATACTTGCACCGTGACTGATGGGGCCGACTCCACATGCCGTAATTTGATTCGTAAGGCCCAGAATTCGGCACCTGAAGCCAAAATTGTCGTGGCCGGCTGTTACGCTCAAATGGAGGCCGAAAAAATTAAGGCCATGCAGGGCGTGGATTTGATTCTTGGTACTTCAGAAAAATATAAAGTCTTTGATTACCTGGATTCAGAAAGTGAACTACAGGTTCATATTGATAAATCCTCCGAGTTCTGGGGAGCGGCCACCACCCTCGCCGATTCTCATACCCGGGCCTTTTTAAAAATCCAGGACGGGTGTAACTATGTTTGCTCGTTTTGTATTATCCCTTTCGCCCGCGGACGCTCACGCACAATTTCGGTCTCAGAAGCTCTAAAAGAAGCCAAGGAACTAGCGGACAAAGGATTTAAAGAGATTGTCCTCACCGGCGTTAATATCGGCGAATACGAAGCCATTAGCGGTGAAAAACTAACAGATCTTGTGAAGCTCATTGCAGAGATTCCGGAAGTCGAAAGACTTCGCCTAGGATCAGTTGAACCGAACACCATGACCAGAGAGCTTCTGGAAACGTTAAAGGCCACCAACAAGTATCAGGATCATTTCCATATTCCGATGCAGAGTGGAAGTGATGAGATCCTTACCTCCATGAGAAGAAAATACACTTCATCTGAGTACAAAGAAATCATTGCTATGGTTCAGAGCTATTTTCCAGATGCCGCATTTGGGGCCGATGTTATTGTAGGTTATCCAGGAGAAACCGAAGAACAGTTCCTCGAAACTTTTAACCTTCTTCGAACTCTACCGATTACTCACTTCCATGTTTTTCCTTATTCTAAACGAAAAGGAACAACTGCTGCCAAAGCAGATAATCATATCCAATCATCTGTTAAAAAAGATCGAGTCCGCACTCTCATGATGTTAGGAGACGCCAAGCTTGATGAATTTTCATTCAACATGGTTGGAAAAACCACAAGTGTGTTGTTTGAAAATGAAGTCGATGGATACTGGGAAGGATATAGTTCTAATTACCTTCGCGTCCGAGTGAAGTCATCCACACCGCTAAAAAATGAGATCAGAAAAGTTCTCATTAATTCCTATACTGGTGGAAAATTAAGCGGCGAAGTCCTAAATAAATAGTCATAACGGAATATCTTTAAGTCCCTAGAACTTAAGAAACACCCCAAAAAGCTGATGTACATCATCATCTGGCCCCTTAACTATCTCAGGAACCTTCCGAAGAGCTCTTTAGTTTAGGAGCCTAACTATATGACACCAGTACAACACTTCCTTAATTTAACCGATGATCTCATCTGTATTTTAAACGAGGCCGGGAACCTTCTTGAGGTTAATTCGAATTGGAAGCAGTACTTTCAAGTTCGTCCCGCCCCCCATCAGACTCATTCTCTTTTGGATTTAGTTCATGAGGATTACCGTCAGGAGATCATGGATTTTTTTGGAGGGGCCCAACGTCAGGTCTTACGGCTTCCTGAATGCCGTCTGGTTGATCGGGATGGAAAGAGTTACTGGCTGGATTTAAAAATTCGCTGGATCCCAACTCAGAATCGGTACTGGTGTTTATTAAAAGATATCACTCTTAGAAAAAATATTTTTTCTACTCTTGATCAGATCAGTGAAACCTGCAACCTGGGCCATTGGGAGTATTGTAGCATTTATAAAAAAGTCCAATGGGGCTTTAAACTCTACGAAATCTTTAATCAGGATCCTGTTAGTTTTCACCCGACCCTGGATAACATGGATCATTTTTTCAAAAAAGAAGATGTTCAAGCACTTCATAAGGCGATTGAAGAAGAGAATAACTTTTATTTTGATTTCAAGATTATTAATCATTATTCAGTTGTAGAGTGGGTTCGCTTAACTGGTGTTAAAGAATACCTCCAGGATGGGGACTACATAGTTCGTGGTATCATTCAGAATATCACGAAACAGAAATTAAAAGACGATGCCCAGATAGCCTGCAATATTGAATTATCAAGTTTTGAAAGAGCCCTGGAACAATTTTCCATCGTCGCCCGCACCGATGCCAATGGAAGAATCACTCACGCCAATGAAGCTTTCTGCCGGATATCTAAATACACTTCTGAAGAACTCATGGGAAAGGATCACCGGATTGTTAATAGCGGTTATCATCCCAAATTTTTCTTCAAAGAAATGTGGGCCAGTATAAAACAAGGAAAGACCTGGCGTGGAGAGATAAAAAACAAGGCCAAAGATGGAAGCTACTATTGGGTAGATACGATTATCATTCCAATTTGCGATGTCAATGGAGTGCTCCAGGAAACACTTAGTTTCCGTTTCGAAATCACCGCTTTAAAACAAGAACAAGAACGAAATAAAATTTTGCAAAACAAGATAAATCTCCTGATGGCCGCAATAGATAGCCAGTTATGGAGCTATGACTTCTCCACTCACAAAATGGAGTGGACTGACAAGATGAAGGCCTTCTTTCCTCAATTTGAGGAAACTCCAAGTTTAGATACTTTTGTGCGGCTTTTCGATAATTTCGACCTCCGCGAATATGAAGCCTTTTTAAAAGACCCTGCAGGCCGTGAACTTCAACTGGAGTTATCTAGAAATTCTCACAGAATTTCTCTCCAGATGAAGATCATGCGAAATTACCTGGGAGATCCCGTGCGAATGGACGGTGTATGTTCCATCAAAAGAATAGAAGGTCCGGAGGAATCCGGATCTACTTTTGAATTAGCTTCTTAATCACTTGTTTCAGGCCGTAAAAATTACCCAAAAAGTTGATTTCATTCCGAACTCTGTTAAATAGACAGAATGAAATTAATCCTGATGCTAACCTTTCTATTCTCCTTCAAAGTAAATGCCCAAATTTCCCTGATTGAATTCCAGGTAGTGACGAGCATTTTTCAAGCCGAATACGCGACTGAGATGAAAGGAATAAATGCTCAACTTCATATAAACCGTCCACCTACTCCGCAGATGCCAAATTACTGGTGGGACCTAGATCACGTTCACGCTTCTTATAGCACCTACAGTGATGAGACTGGTACCGATCACAATCTTTTTCTTTTTGGAGGCTATGCCCGCATGGAAGGAATGACGATGGATGGAGTGGCCATGACCCTTTGTCATGAGAAGGGACATGGAATTGGCGGCGCCCCTTACAAAGACAAAGGGGATAACTCTAAAGTTTCGGCCGAAGGGCAATCGGACTACTATGCTGCCCGATCCTGCATTAAAAGAATCTTTCGTCGCTTACCTCCACAGGAACCAGTGGCAGCTCCTGATCCATATTCGGCTTCTCTGTGTGATGATAGGTTTAATAAGGTCGACGATAGGGAACTTTGCTACCGTGGATTTCAAGTTCTTGAAGTAGAAAGGATTTTTCTACGCACCCAAATAACAGATGGCTCCGACACCTATTTCGACACTCCTGATACGACGGTCGTCTCAAAAGTTAATATGGCACCGGATTTCTATCCTAATCCGCAATGCCGCCTTGATACCATGATCGCCGGTCTATTAGAAAATGACAGACCCCGTTGCTGGTGGGCACCAACTACCCAAATATAAACTCAAGACGCAGCGTAGTTTTTCTTCTTTCTCTTTCTTCGGTAACAAGCTGGCCGGAGGTATCAAATGGGAAAGTTATCTTTACTATTTTTCATTGTCTTTGTTAGCTGTGGAAAAGCTCCCGATAGGCCTCGATGGCACCACGAAAACACATTGAATATTGAAACCGAATCTCCTTCCTTATCACCATATCGCGACCTTGAAAATAAATCCTTCCCGGCCATCAAATGTGTCGCAGAAAAAGATTATCAGGTCCTTGATCAGTTTGAATGGATCGTTCCCACTAAGCCTGAACTTATAAAAATATTAAAATACCGGCTTAAAAATGTAGAGCAGACCTTCGCCATAAAAATTCCAGAGCAATCATTAAGCGAAGGTCAGATTGAGATTCTTTTTCGTAAGGCCCACAAAAGAGATTTTCGAGACAACACTTTGGCGCAAATGAGTAACTATCAAAGTGAAGTCCTTTATGAAGGAGTTCCAACTGAAATTTATTCTTCAGATGAAACTATTTTCTGCACTTTCAACAATCCTTAGCCTTCAATCAGCTCGATCTTGTATCCATTTGGGTCTTCAATGAAGGCAATGACCGTCGTTCCATGTTTCATGGGTCCTGGCTCTCTGACAACCTTGTAACCCATACCCCTAACCTTCTCACATGTTCCTTTAATATCAGAGGTTCCAAGAGCGATATGTCCGAAGGCATCTCCAATCTGGTAAGAATGCTTTCCATAGTTGTAGGTAAGTTCGATACAAGGATCTTGTTTACTTTTTCCATAACTAAGAAAGACCAATGTAAATTCCCCTTCCGGATAATCGTCGTGGGAGATGACATTCATCCCTAGAGCTTTGGTGTAAAAATCGATTGATTCCTGAAGATTATTAACTCTGATCATTGTGTGTAAGTACTTCATGTTAACTCCTTAATCCCATCCTATAACTTGATAGCCTTTTTCGGCCAAACATTGATTCACAAAGCGACGCTTCAATTGAGCTGGCGAGACAGCTCCGGCAGCTCCGCCGCCCGCGGCCCCCATCGCACCACCTCGCATAAGTCCTCTGCCCATATTACCGCTGAACATTCCGCCCACTGCACCAACCGCTGCGCCAATGGCCGCACCTGCTCCGGCCCCTTTGGCGACTTGTTTCCCTTTACTAGATTCAAGGTAAGCATCCGCTTCAGTAATACATTGGTCGATATCTTTCTTGGCCGCTTCTTTACCGACAGTCTTGTACTTTTGATTTGGATAAAGTTGAGGCTTTGAAGCACAGCCTAGAGTCAATAAAATCAATAAAAGATACTTCATATAACACCTCTGATAAGGGAATATTGTAACATAAAAATCCCGGGAGATTTTATGTTTGAACTCAGTGCCACTAATTTAACTTCGCTAGTCACCTTAACGGCGATGGAGACTGTTCTAGGTATCGACAATATTATTTTTATCGCCATATTAGTAGCAAGGCTTCCTCAAGAGTCTCAGGCAAAAATTAGAAATCTAGGGATTTTTCTCGCCTTAGCGATTCGTATCCTTCTTCTTTTCTCGATCAGTTGGATTATGACACTTCAGGAACCGCTCTTCGCCCTGTTCGGTCATTCCTTCTCAGGAAGAGATTTAATCCTTTTAGGTGGAGGACTTTTTCTCCTCGGAAAAGCTACTTTTGAAATTCACCATAAGGTAGAAGGTGATCCGCAAATTCATCTCCACGAAGCACAGCATTTAGATAAGAAAAATAAAGCGCGCCCAGGTATGATGCTGATGCAGATCCTGGTGCTTGATATTGTGTTCTCTTTAGATTCCGTGATTACAGCAGTTGGGATGGCAAATCAGATTTCCATCATGGTCGTGGCGATGCTGATCTCAATGGTCGTGATGCTACTTTCGGCCAACAGGATAAGTTCTTTCGTGGAAAAACACCCGACGATCAAGATTTTGGCCCTCTCGTTCTTACTCTTAATCGGTGTCATGCTGGTGGCCGAAGGCATGGGGGCCCATATCTCTAAAGGATATATCTATTTCGCCATGGCCTTCTCTTTAACAGTGGAGCTGTTAAATATGCGCTACCGAAAGAAAAATGTCCCGAAACCTACTGGTACTCTTTAGGAAAAAGATCAGCGTTTAGATGACGAAGCACTTGTAAGACTTTCGCCAGGTGGAGATTTTCATCTCCGCCTTCAAGTCTTTTTAAGAAGGCAAGCCCCACTCCAGATTGCTTAGCGAGCTTCTCCTGAGTGAATCCCTTCTCTTTTCTTTTCATGCGGATAAAATAAGCAACGGTGCCAAGTTCACGTACGATTTCAGCGTTTGTTCTGCGGACAACTTCCATGTCGCCTTCTCCCTTTTCTTATCCATTTTAATGCTAAAAGCATTTTGTGCAAGTACTAGAGGAGAAGACTTAAAAACTCAGGTTATTTTAGGTCCAAATAAGAGCTAATCGGCAAACTCAGAGAACTCGGCCGTCTCGGTGGCCTCTAGTGGACGGTCCTCCGGTTCGATTAAGGCCGAATAGTCGATGATCTGATCCTTTGGAATTTTTCTCTTCTTATAAAAATCAGGGATCTTCTTAGGTACGGAAGCAATCTTTCGTTCCTCAAAGGATTCAGCAAAGGCGACTAAAGCAGCATCCTTTTTCTTTTTGAGAATGCTTAGAGCAGTTAAGCCCCTACCATCTTTTTTCTTAAAATCAGCGCTCTGCTCTTTCCAATAGGAAAGCATCGGAAGGCAATCGTTTTCCGCGGCCAGTGTTAAAGGAGTCGAACCATCTTTTGCTTTGAGATCCCAGTTTAACTCTCCTTTACGATGTAACGTTTCAGTTAACTTAAAAGCACAAGCAGCACTCGCTATATGGAGAAGTGACCATTCTTTCTTCCCGTATTTAAATTTGAAATCAGGATTTTCCAGGGCCAGCTGATTTAAAACTTCCGGATTATTCTTCGCTATGGTGATGGTCATGATATCAAAATCTTTATCCTTACTCTGTTTCACATAGGGAATTTTCTGCGAATGAACATATTTCATGAAACCTGGTCTCTCAAAATAGGCCATACCTTCGGAAATGGTATAGACTTTTCCATCAATCAACGGCAATGAATCGTGAATTTTCCCTCCCGCTTGAATGAAGTTTTCAAAAGCTTTCTGATCGTTTTTGATCAAAGCAAGTAGGGCCTCATCGGCGAGATTCCGAAGCGAAGACTTCGATCCTTCGGAGACGTTTGTTTCATCCTTATTCATGATAAAAATGCCGGAAGCGGCAACAATAATCAGCAGGCAGGTAGCGGCTGCAACGACAGCTTGTTTATTCTTCACAAAATCCCCCCGTGGAAGTAGTGCTTAAAATCTAAGACGCATCTATTCTACGGCACAGACAAGAAGAGAATTTAAAATAATGGTGAAATAATTTAAATTTCAAGCATTTGATAAGAACAATCTTACAAAAGAGTGCTCAAAGTATGCCATGAAGAATTGGCAGTTAAAAATAATCAGTTACAATTATTCAATGAGATATATTCTCGCTCTTGCTTTGTTTTTAGGAAGTAATTTGGTTTTCTCTTCTCCCGCCGAAGAGAGGCCCGAAAAAACTGTCTTCATTTTGGAAAAGGCCCAGGAAATTTTCGGCGCCCGGGCCAACCAGGTGGCCAACCGTCTTGACGCCTTCTTTGCTACTGAAAGGGCGGACGATGAATTGGGGCGAAGCCGAATTCGTTTAAGATCTCAGTTCGAAATACGAGAACGCGAAAAGTCTGACCTCAAAAATCAATACAGTATTAACCTCCGGCTTCCGAGCCTTGAGCAAAAGTTTAAATACGAGCAGTACCAATCAGAGGAAAGTAAAGCGCGCAGCCGGGAAGAGCGTGAGATTGAAAAAAAAAATAGGATTAAAAGAGGCTGGCTCTTCAATGCAGATATGGGTGTGAGTGCCGCCATTCCTCCCCGCCTCATCACTCGAGCACGAGTGAGGAAAAGTTTTGTTACAGGAACTCTTATTCATCGTTTTGCCGAAGAAGTTACTCACATCACTGATGAGAGCGGCCTAGTGGAAGAAACAGAACTTCTGTCTGATCACATTTTTAATAGCAAATGGGTTTTTCGCTTTGTGAATCTCAAAGAATGGAAGGTTTTAAAGAAGGACTTTCGAACCAATCATGGGCCAACTCTCCTCCATCAGCTGACTGAAAATGACGCTTTTAACTACGGTCTGACAATGCAAACAATCATTGATAATGGGATTTGGTATACGAATAACTACCAGCTCGCGGTCAATTACCGAAGAAACCTCTACCGTCAGTGGATTTACTTCGATGCCATACCTGGACTCGACTTCCCCAAACAATGGTCTTTCAGAAGAACACCTTTCATAAGATTTCAAATTGAAGTCTTATTTGGAGGGTAAAAAAAAGGCCACCCGAAGGTGGCCTCTTGGCTTTTCTTAATTAAAGAAGGGCAATCAAAGGAGCAACCAGTAGAGATACTACTGACATAACTTTGATAAGGATCGCAATCCCAGGACCAGATGTATCTTTGAACGGGTCCCCAACCATATCACCAACAACAGCAGCTTTGTGAGTTTCAGTTCCCTTCTTCTCACCAGCGAGCTTGCCTTTTTCGATGTATTTCTTAGCGTTATCCCATGCACCACCGGCATTTGCCATGAAGAGTGACATAGTTGCACCTACAGCAAGAGCACCAGCTAGAAGACCAGCTAGCGAAGCCGGGCCCATGAAGAAACCAACCAATACTGGAGCTGCAATTGCAATTACACCAGGAAGAACCATTTCTTTAAGAGCGGCAGCAGTTGCAATATCCACGATTTTCTTAGGCTCTGGTTCAGCTTTAAGCTCCATAAGACCAGGGATTTCGCGGAACTGACGGCCAATCTCTACAACGATCGCACCGGCAGCTTTACCAACTGCTAGCATAGTTGTTGAACCAACCAAGAATGGAAGGATGGCACCAAGAAGGATACCGATTAAGATTTTTGGATCAGTTAGAACCAACTCAACAGCACCAAGGCCTGCAAGTGAACGAACGTGGTTAATCTCAATGTTGTATGCAGAGAATAGAGCAAGCACGGTAAGAATCGCAGAACCGATGGCATAACCCTTACCAATAGCGGCCGTCGTGTTACCAACCATATCAAGTTCGTCAGTGATGTTACGAACTTCAGGTCCTAGACCAGACATTTCAGAAATACCACCGGCGTTATCAGAAATCGGTCCGTAAGCATCAACAGTCATAACAACTGCTGTACCACCTAACATACCAACTGCTGAAAGAGCGATACCGTATAGACCTAGATATTTGTTAGAAAGGTAAGCCACCACTGCAACCACGATCATCGGGATAGCAACTGATTCCATACCTACTGCAAGACCTTGGATCACGTTTGTACCAGCACCGGTTTTAGCAGATTCAGCGATACGCGAAACTGGCGTAGAAGAAGTGTAGTAATCAGTGATAAGACCGATGATTGTTCCACCGATTGCACCAATGGTCATAATAGCAGTCACAGATTGGTTAATGCCAAGTGAGGCCATGATTCCGTAAGAAGCAATCGCAAGAACTACTGGAGGAAGAATAAGAGCGCCGCGAAGAACCATCGCAGGATCCATATTTTTCATCATACGAGCGATGAAGATACAGATGATAGAAACGAAAAGACCAACAGCTGAAAGAACTAAAGGAAGTCCAACAGCAATAAGTTTATTAGTTTCAAGATCAGCTGAAGCTAGAAGAGCAGGAAGCTCAGATGAAGTAAGAGCAATGGCCATAGCTGCAACAATAGCAGCAACCATTGACTCATAGATATCCGCACCCATACCAGCAACGTCACCCACGTTATCACCAACGTTATCGGCAATAACACCAGGGTTACGTGGATCATCTTCAGGAATGTTTTCAATTACTTTACCAGCAATATCAGATCCCACGTCAGCAGCTTTTGTGTAGATACCACCACCGATACGAGCAAAAAGCGCGATTGATGAAGCACCCACGGCAAAAGCGTGAAGGATTGTTGTTAGTTTTTCATGGTTTTGGAAATAGAGATAGAGAACTCCTAAACCGATTGAACCGAGGGCCGCCACTGAAAGACCCATAACCGCACCACCATCAAGGGCCGTTAAAAGAGCGGCAGCACGAGAACCAGAGCGAGCAGCTTGTGTAGTCTTAACGTTAGCGTAAGTAGCGGCTTTCATGCCAACGTAACCAGCTAGAAGTGAAAGGATAGCACCAAGAACGAAAGCTCCGGCCGCAATTCCACCAAGACCATAACCGATTAAAGCAGCAACAACCACACCGTACACAGCGAGAACTTTGTACTGTCTGAAAAGAAACGCCATGGCACCTTCGCGGATATAGCCCGCAATGCGCTCCATAGTTTCTGTACCTTTTCCTAATCCCAATACGCGGAAGTAGAAGAAGGCAGCAATGGCGAGTCCGAGGACGCCAAAGATCACAGGGGTCTTAACCCACATCAACCAAGATTCCATCATGCTGATCTCCCTAAAAAAACGAAAAAAATTGTATAGAGCTTTGTACTAAATCTGACCTTTTTCGTAAACGTGAATTGACTCAAAATGGAATATTAGAACCCGTTGCATCAAATCAATTAAATCTAGCACTTGACGTCTTTTATGAGCTGAACTACTTTCCCTCTCCATGACTTCTGTAAATCGCAGAGAAATATTAATCAAAAGAATGGAGCACTTGGAGTCCCAGGAAATGGGATGCCGGGGTTGCCAGGGAGGGTGTTGCACCTTCGAGGCGAACTCCATGATGCTCACACCGCTGGAAGCGTTGGAGATCATGACCTACCTGCAAGACAAAAACCTGCTGAACCCTGATCTTAAGATCAGACTCCAAAACACGGCCAAGACCTACAGACTAGAACCAAAATACTTAAACTCCCGCAGATCCTACTTACGAAAAACATATACATGTCCATTTTTTGCTCAAACTGAATTGGGCTGCCCTCTTCCACGGGAAGTTAAACCCTACGGCTGCCTGGCCTTTGATTCACATCACCCCACCTTAAAGGCCGACTCAAACTGCTACTCTGAAAAAGATCTATTAATTACACGCGAAGCTCTTCACCCCGAAGAACAAGAAATGAATGAAAAAATTCGCCAAGATTTAAATCTGGATTGGGAAAAGTCACCTCTTCCAAATGCTTTGTTAGAATTGTGGGAAAAATCGATTTAAAGTTCCGGAAGTTCTGCGGCAAGGTCCTGGATATTTTGAGGAACTTCAGCATCCGAAACAGGAAGAAAGATTTCCCATTTAGGAATGCGGGATAACGTCGTCCTCCAGCAAACGGCACGAATGGCCTCAACTAGAGAACTATTTTCAGCACAGGCCTTAAAAAAATTCAGAGTTTCTTCCCGCCGAGCAGGATCATTCTCAGCTGCTTCCAAAATTTGACCAATCAGTGCTCCACCTTTGTTCACTAACTCTGGAGTGAAATGAACTTCATCATCATGAAGGACCTGGAGATCGGCAATCATCGGAAGTTGCTCCATCGCCTGACTTAGCTCTTCTTTAAGTTTACCTTCCTGTAACGGAACAACTTCAGTCTCAGCGATTACTGCATCATAAGAATTCACCAGTTCGAGGTCAGTCATCTCTTTAGAACTCTTGTGAGCGGGCGGAGTATCGCTTTCTTTTTTTAAAAAAAGAACTGCCCCGACAATCAGGGCAGCTAGAAAAATGATGATTACTTTATAAGATGTTTTCATTTCGCTTTTTTAAGTGAGCGCTCCATCGTCTTCACCGAATCTTTCAGTGAAATTTCTTTATAATCGCCTTCTGGTTTAGGATCCAAAGAAGCATATGTAGGTTTCACTTTTTCAAGAACAGTTAGACGATTCTGATACTCTTCTTTTTTACGTTTTACTTTATTCATTTCAGTTTCAATTAAATGTACTTTATCCGGGTACTTAGTAGCAAGGTCTTCATAGGCCTTAATTAATTCATCCGCCGTTTTGATGGCATTTTTCAAACGGTGTATCTGAGTCGCAAGATCAGCATCAACCACACGGGCCAGAGAATCGGCGGCCCTTGCGGAAAGGACTGACTTATCTTGGGTTGAACAAGTCGTACAATTTTGAGTCATCTGAATTTCTGATGCCGCTCCTAAAGAGTAAGGTCCGTTATTGGCCTTCTCACAGGCAGCGTAGCCAGCATAACCATGGCCTTCAGGACAAATCGCATGGGTAAATCCAGTATGTGCTCCATGACCATCACTATGGCGGGCCTCATGAAAAAGAGTCCCTAGACGGGAGATACTGTTCGCGTTTGATAAGAGTTCTTTATTAATGGCAAATTTCTCAACAAAACCACCACGACCGACTTGTAAAATCCCTGTACGTGGAGACTTCGCATAGACGTTATTATCATCTAACTTAAGACCAAATAACATTTTTTCTTTTTTTCCAATGAGGTAAACGGCTGCACCGATATTACTCATAATCGTTGTTACTTCGTCAGTACCAGAAGCTGATTCAAATCCTGACGGAAGCGGAGTATTCGGGAAAGAGTGAAAACGTTTTACCACGATATTGCTATCGTTTAATTCGTAGGTTTCGCCTACCACATATTTAACCCGGTTTAGTAACCAGTTGTGCATATTGGCGCCGTCAAGAGTAGTTAAACCACTCATGGATGAGAAGGCCGGCAATGTTTTTGTAACCGGGGTCTTATAAAGATAAGTAAGATCGACTTTTAAAGCGTCTACCTGCTCTTTAGGAACAGAAGAGTGGAACTCAATACCTGCAAAATGTTCAGCAGCGTATGAAGTCGACATAGAAAGAGCAATTGTCAAAGCAGCAAGTTTTTTCATCATATTCTCCCAGTGAGTTCGGACCAAACTATCACGGCCTGGAGAAAATATGAGATAATCTGAGAAAGTATAAAAAAATTACTTCCTTTGATCTTTCAGGACACTTATTTTACCGGTTCGAGGATTTCGAGGGATGGCCCCCGCCCCAGTTTCTTGAAAGCTGATGTTTCGCTTAAAATCCTGATACTTAATCGTATCTTTAACATCCCGGGATCTCTCATAGAGGTCGAGAAGAACCTTTTCCTTATCTAAAGGCAATGAACTTTTTTCATAGTGCAGAGTCAGCTGCTCCTGTACCCCCTGATCCTTTAAGGATTCCTGAATCTCAAGCTGATAAGTAAGGATCTCATTGGCGTTCATCACAGCTTCCACATCATTTAAAAGCAAGCGACACGACCAGATTTGAACCACATTATCAATGCGACCGTTGAGTTTAAATCTTCGATCTGAACTTCCACAGGAACAATCCGAGATCCATTCAATTGAATCACCCGTGCGATAGTTTTTAATCCCCATTGATTCTCTGGCAAGGCTCGTGACGATCGCCTCTCCATCAACGATTTTAAGATCAATCAATTCACTAAAAACATGATGCTCACCTGGTCCGCAATGGGAACACTGATAACCAATCACTCCACCATCCACCGAGGCATAACCAGCAGAAGCGAAGACATCTGTTTTCCAGGTTTTTTTAAGAAAACTTTTTCGGATCTCGGAAAGACCTTCTCCGGCATAGAAAACCATCGGGATTTCGAGATCAATTCCCTGTGAAACCGCATACTCAGCATTCATCAAGAGCATCGAAGGAATGCCCATGATCGCCTGAGGTTTGAACTTTTTTAAGTAGGCCAGGATATTCTCGCTGGAACAAAGTCCACCAATCGGCAACTGAACGACCCCGATTTTCTCCAGGGCCTTATCCACACATAAAAATGAAGACCATAAATTGCCGGCCACAAAGAGATTGGCCACCGTCATACCAGGCCTTAATCCTTGCTCTCTAAAATTCTTGGCCAGCATATCGCTCATGTAGTCAAATTCTTCATAACTAAAATGTAGATATTTTGGTTCACCAGTCGTTCCACCAGAAGAAAAGATATAACCCTGTGGATGAGGTGTGCTTTCAAACTGTTTTCTAATGTGTGAACTGTCCTTTAGAACTTCCGGCCCGCCCTCTTCAAAATCACGTGCCCTTAGCTCATCACCGATAAATTGGACCAGTTCCCGTAAGACAAATCTTCCATCATGAGGAGCTCCTTCCATACCCCAGGTAATCGTCCCTAAAGGGGCCAGACGCTTAATGCCGGTAAGTGATAGCTGCTCAAGATAAATCGTCTTTTCACTTTCATCAAACAGATAAGAACAAGACTGAAGATAGTAAGAAAATGGTTCCAAAATGGAAATGAGTTCATCTAATCCCTTGAAGCGCTTAATGATAAGAGATCGATTCAATGGAGACGGCTTTATTAAGTTGTTTTTTTCTTGATGAAGAAGGTAGTCCTTACCTGCTCGAAGAAGTCCGTCCTCCATCAGCTCTGAATAATATCCTCTAAACTTTTCTTTCAAAATTTCAGTGGCCTCGTCATCAGAAATGCTCCCACGAGGTGAAGCTGTTTCAAATGCAGTTTCCAAGGCCTTGATTAACGGCCCAGTTTCTATTCCTTCCTCTAAATAGAGATTCTGGGGAGAAGCACAGGCCGATTGATTCCAGGGCGTGATGTCTGAGACAATACTCTCGGCAACTTTTTTGAGAGATTTATTTTCCAAACCTTTTTTAGTAATAACTTGAAGAGAAACTTTAGGACCAAAATCTAAAAACTTCACTCGAACTGGTAATTCTTTTTTATAAGAAGAGATCATCTCTTCTCCACCCCAGGCAATGATCGTATTCACTTTAGATTTAAGAAATTTTTCCGGTCCGACGTCGCCCCCTTTCCAATAAAGAATGGCAAACTTATCCGCCAGGATATTTTCCTTATCGAATTTTTTTAATCTCTCAGCAAAATAAACAGGGAAAAACTTGTTCTGACTACTGACCTTTACAAGAGAAATATTTTTAGTCAGAAACCCCATGATGAGGGAATCAATCGAGCTTAAAAACACATTCCCGGCAGTAACATGAAGAACGATCCCTTGAGAAACCGCACGGGTCTTATTGAGCGCTCCAGGGAGCTTGGTAAATTTATCCAGAACTTCGGTGCGGCCAAATTCGGCTTGAACGCGTTTAAGAAGATTTTCTCTCTTTAGCAACTGAGGCAAAATCCCCAAGGTTTTTCTGGTTTCCTCTTCTGAAAAACCAGATTCCTTAAGTAAGTCCGGAAGTGCATCAGTGAAATCCTGCTTTCCGAAAGCATCAAGAAGAGTAATAATTTTTTCCATCGGAATAGCAGAGAATTTTCTTCGAGTCTCACTCAAAGCTTCCCAGATCTCGTCGTGTTGCCAGTCAAAACCTTCCGAAATATTTTTCCCAAACCAGTACATTTATTTCTTCTCCACTAGCTCTAAAGCTTTGAGAGCGCAGCCCTTATGTTTTGATATCCCGGCCCGTCCTTCCAGAATTAAAATATCACTTCCCTTCCCGCAATCACAGGTACCGATCCGGCCATAATCAGTTGTGAGAAGGCTTGGAGCGGGGTAACTGAAATTATAGGAACAAAGAAAATGCAAAAGTCCTTTCTCACCTTTTCTTTTTAAGGAGAGGTCATGAGGAGAGCGGACAAGTACCCTGGCATAGTTTGGTATATGGAGATTCCCTTTGGGGCAATCTACATAAGGAATTCCATGTTCCACCATCCCAAAAAGATCACGTTGATTAATTTCCGGGATCCCTAAACGTTTTTGAATAAAGGATCTGAATTCTTTTTTGGGAATTTCCTTATCCGCCTTCCCTTTCCAGCCTCCGCCGGTTTGTAGCCAGGAATCGGGACCTAAATCCAGATGCAGATCAAACTTCTCAATGACCTCATAAAGAAGTGCAGGAAACCCCAAAATACGAGTCGGAATATCCGAAGCGGCAAAACGCTTTAGGGTCTTCACCACACCGTCTTCGTTTAACTTAAAATCATTAATCTCCGGATCAAATTCAATCGCGTAATAAACTTCTCTTTTACCTGTAAAATTCGTGAGTAGCTCATCAGTAAAGGCCGTTCCTAAATCATTCGCGATTTTCGGATCGTAGGTAAAACACAAATAGTTATAATCTCTGGCACTGGCCATGCCTAATGACTTATGGATATTAAGGGCCAACTCTTTTACAAAATTAAGACTTATTTGACTCAGAAATTGTTGTGATTTCTGACCGCTAGTTCCGGAACTAGTGAGTACGAGTACTAAATCCTCTTTGGGCACGGAGCACATTTCATGCTCTTTATAAAGATGGACCATGGTCCCAGGAACCTTGAGGAGATCCTCCTCAATAGCAATCTGGTCTGGATGAAATCCTAATTTATCCCAATATTTTCGGGTGAACTCATGATGCTCATAATGAAAGAGTGCATTCTCTTTAAAACTATCGATGAAGAGTTTTTTATTCTCAGAAGAGAAGTCAAAAGGATCTGATTTAAGCAGTTTCTCAGTGGCAAGGGTTTTCATACGTTAAGAAGTTTTGGATTAAGGGCCTTCCGTTTCCAGGCCTTAAAGTACTCTTCCAGATAAACCTGATTCATCCCTTTAAGCTTAACGTTTTGGAAATCAAAGATTTCAAATGAGCGGCTAAAAACAGCAAAGTCATACCTTTTATCACCGATCAACTGGAAAGCAGGAAAGAAAGCGCAAGGGATGAATTTAGCTCGCATCACACTCTCCAAAATTTTTGGACGATCAGAACGTACGATGACTTCAATATAGCGGGCGCCAACTCCTCTAAGGAGTCTATTCGTTTCAAGGAAAAGATGACCATAGTCCTGATTGCTCGGCATTTTCCCTCCAACAACCACACAGTAGCCATCAACTTCAGAAAAGTAGCAAAAAACTTCAATCGATTGATCTGGGGATAAAATCATCAAATTCGGACGATGGAAGGGAAAGAATTCAAATTTTAGAAGTTTTTCAGACTTTAATAAATCATAACGATAGGAAACGAATTTCTCAGACTTCACAACCTCCAGGTCACCGGCAGGAATCAGTTCCTTGGAGGGGCTATCCGGCACAATCGATTCAATGGGCTCAATTCCCAATTCATTTTGAACAACATTGTATAAGGACGCTAAGTCGTGATGGAGTTTGTATTGAGTATATCGTTTCTCCAAAGCTTCCGGAGTAATAATCGCTGCTAAACAATGAGTTTCAAAATCATTTGTTCGATGAGCATTGGGAAAAATCCCAAGTTTTTTAAAACCTAATTTTTCAGTAAGAGTTTGCGCAGCCTCATTAACTGTGCGGGTAGTAGAATAAAAAATGTCGACGCCTGCCGTATTTTCTTTGAGATAATTAATCCCATAAGACAGGAGTTCTTCCATCATTCCCTGTCCCCGGCACTCGACTCGAACGACAGCACCGAAAGCTTTGGCAATCCGATTTTCCTTATCGTAGACCGCCAGGACTGAACCAACGATTTCCTGTTTTGGGTTTTTAGTAACAAACCAAAAGCCCGCCTCGGAACGGATAAAATTCCGGATGAGATTGAAATCCTTCATCAAAGGCTCAGGATAAGAACCTTGATAGACATCAAAATAAAGTTGAGAAATCTGGAAAACATCTTCCTCAGTGGCCAATTGTACTTTCATGGGGCAGAGACTACCATTCCCAGATTTCTGTACAAGCGTACCTATTCCTTTTTACAAGGTATTTGACGGCAAAAACCCAGAAAGTGTAACCTCCCTCCACTGTTATGAAGAATATTCAGAATCCAATAGGTATCCATTACCAGTTTCCCTTTATTGATCGGAAAGAACGGGCCCAGCTCCTGGCCTGGCTGGAAACCCTGCACCCCTTATGGGAAATGCGTTTTTCTGAACATAATCCGCCTCCAGAAGGCGATGAACAACGCCCACTTCTGCGGCCGGTGTATTGGCTGGGAAATTGGCAATTTGCTTGTTTAGACTATTACCATCCCCCTAAAGGAATCCTCCACCGTTGCCTTAGGGCCGAGCCCTACCCTCCGCTTCTGCAAAAGATGGTAGACCGAATCGAATTCATCACCAAAAAACGTTTCCCTAAAAGCTTTATTCCCGAAAAGTGGAAACTGAATACCTGTTTGATTAATTTCTATGGCGATAAAATGGAAGATGATAAATGGGTGGACCGTGCCCGGGTTGGTGAGCATAAAGATTTTGAACCAGGCCCAGTGGGCTCTCTCTCACTTGGAGACAGAGCGTTTTTTCAATTCGTAAACGGGAAATCGAGTCTTGGAGAAGAAAACATCGTCTATTCTCAATGGCTGGAAGACTCTTCTCTTCAAATTTTCGGAGGAGATAAATGGAAAACGAAAACCTTTCACCGGGTTCAGCGAGTGGAGAATAAGCGTAAAGAAAAACTTGGACCCCAGATCAGTGGTTTCAACACCCGCCGGATCAATTTTACTTTCCGTTATGTGCCTGAGGAGCATATCTACCCTTTAGAGCAAATCCCCCTACCTCAGCGCCAGGACATTACCCCTTATCTAGAGACTCTGGCCCAGCACTCTCCTTACTTTAAAAAGCTCCTAAACTCCTGAAACTTAAGTAAACGAACAAAAACACTCAAGTTTAAAAAATTCCTGACGAAAAGACTCTGAACACAAAAACAAGCTAGGAGAGGGTCTTACCTTCATGTTGAAAGTACTTTTAGTACTTGTAGGGTTTTTCTGCACCCAAATTACCAGTTGGGCCGGGCCTTCCGAGGACTTACTCACTAATCTTCGTCAACGCATCCATGACCTCCCTTCGGGTTCAGGTTCCCTGATAAAGAGTTTCACCAACCATAGTCAAAGTTACATCTATGATCAGGCCCTTGCGATTATTGCTTTCACAAAAGAAGGCGATAAAGTTCATGCGGAAAAATTACTTAAAGGCCTCGCGACTCTTCAGCAACCAGATGGTTCTCTTTATTTTTCTTATTACCTGGATGGAAAGTCTCCTTATCCAATCGAAGGTGATAAACGCTTTGCCGGTGCTATTGCCTGGGTGGCCCTGGCGGCCACTCACTATCAACACAAATTTAAGAGTAAAACTTACTTAGATTTTAATCGAAGGGTCTTGAGCTATCTGGAATCGCAAATGAGAGGGATTAAGATAAATGGAGTAACCACTAAGGCAGTAGTCTTCGCTCCTACAGACATCCCTGCGACCGACTGGAAAGAAAATGAGATTGCTGCCCTTGAGCATAACTTGGATGCTTATTCGGCTTTCACCCATTTCAACCGAGTTAATCAAGAGCAGAAGTGGGCCACCACCAGTCATGAATTACAATCATTCATTATCGCCCTATGGGATAAAAAGCATGATCACTTCTGGTCAGGGGCCAATATAAAGAATGGCGAAATTAATAAATCAGAATTCTATCTCGACAATCAAAGTTGGAGTTTACTCGCCTTAGATCAAAGCCTTTTAAAACATCTAAAACCCATTAAGGCCTTAAAGAAGAATTGCGACTCACTTTTTGTAAAACATGATGGTGTAGAAGGATTCATGGATTCTAAACCAACTCGTAGACCTGCCTCCCATAAATTCGTCTGGTCAGAAGGGACTTTGGGCCAGGTGCTTGCCATGAGTAAACTTGAGAAAATTCATAAAACAAAACTCACTTGCCAGGGAAAAAAATCGAGCGACTACCTGAAAAATATTTTCAAAATGAAAAAGTCTGATGGAGGCATAGCCTACTCTACCCCTACGCTAAACCCGGATTTCACTAACGCTTCTTCCGTCGCAGGAACCACCTGGCTTTATTTTGCCATAAGTGACTTTAACCCTTTCCATGTTGAAGGGTTAAATTAGACTTCTAATTCTTTTAATTTTAATTCATAACCTTGAAAAATTTCGTCATGATTTAAAGTGACTTCGGTGAGTTCTTCAAAAGCTTCGTCCACTCGTTTCTTAATAACACCCAGACGCTGGCCATTTTCCTGAATCTTTTTAGAGTCTCCAGAACTTGCGAGTTCAATTAAAGAAGTCTCGAGTTTCTCCTGTTCGGATTCAAGCTTCACGATTTCTGCTTCAAGGGACTCCATTTTCTTTTTCAGAGGATTAAGTTCGCGCCCACGGGAGATGATCATCTCAGAGCGAAGGCGTTTCATCTCCTGACGATTAGGTTTTTCAATTGATTTAACAGGTACAGGAGCTGATCCCTCCTCATCTTCCCAACCAATCTTTTTCAAGAAGTCATCGTAAGTCTCAGGCAGGAACTCAACCTTGTCATGATGAAAGACAATCAGCTTCTGGGCAACTTCACGAATCATCCCCTCACTATGGGTCACAATGATGACGGCCCCTGGGTAGTTTTGAAGTTCCATGGTCAAAGACTCAACAGACTCCTGATCAAGGTGGTTGGTCGGTTCATCCAGAAGGAGGAGATTACTTGGCTTGGCCAGTAATTTTCCTAATAGGACTCGCGCCCGTTCTCCACCTGAGAGAACTTTAATTTTCTTCTTGGCCAGGTCTCCCGAAAACATCATGACTCCGGCTATGGATCTGGCCCGCTGCTGGCCCATTTGAGGATCAGCTGAAAGGATTTCTTCTTCAATCGTATTTTCCAGATTCAATCGATTTATATTCGTCTGCCCGAAGTGACCGATGAGGAGATTAACATTCTTATTAATCTCACCTTGGTTTGGCTCAAGTTCTCCGGCGAGCAAATTAAGTAAAGTAGACTTCCCCTTACCATTCTTACCAATGATAGCGATTTTATCTCCACGAAGAACCGGGAAACTTAAATTTTTTATGAGTGACTGTTCAGTATAACCAAATGAAAGATCTTTGGCTTCCATCAGAACTTTACCAGGGCAATCCTGGTGGTTAAATTCGAAGTCGAGGCTCGCCATCATGCTCAAGGCTTCCATCTCAGGCATTTTTTCCAAAAGCTTTAACCTCGATTGGGCCTGGGCGGCTTTGGTCGCCTTGGCGCGGAAACGATTTACAAAATCCTCTAAGTCTTTTCGTTTTCGCTCTGTATTCTGGCGGGTTTTCTCGTATATTTCTTCTTCTACAAGAATCTGTTCAAAATATTTGGTCGAGTCCCCTGGGATCTTCACTAATTTCTGTCGCCAGATGCCCATGGTATGAGTTGTCACTTCATCCATGAAACCACGATCGTGGGTGATGATAATCATTTCACCTTTAAACTCTCGGAGGAATTTAGAAAGCCATCTCATGGAAACAATATCCAAATAGTTTGTTGGCTCATCCAATAAGAGACAGTCAGGCTCAGAGATCAAAACCTTCGCAAGATTTAAACGGATCTGATAGCCCCCGGAAAAATCCGAAGGAGGTCTGGTAAAATCACTGGATTTAAACCCCAGACCCACAAGCATCTTTTCCACTTTGTATTGCTCGAAAGCAGCATTTTCACCTCTTAAAGCTGTGGCACACTCTTCAAGAATAGTCGGCTTATCAAAAACCAGATGCTGCTTTAATGTACCAATCAGATAGTTTTTTGGAAAAACGACTTCACCCCGATCAGGAGATTCTTCTCCTAGAAGAATTTTAAATAAGGTGGTCTTTCCTGAGCCATTACGCCCAACAAGGCCAACCCTCTCCCCTTTTCCTAAGGTAAAAGTGACATCCTGAAATAAGACTTGTGTTCCAAAACCTTTTTCGAGACCTACAACCTGAATCATGGTGAAACACCCTCATTATCGATAAAAGGCTCGGGTTCCGGAGGTGGTGCAATCTTATTAATTTCTAAACTTAAAACCAGTAGACAATTATTTGCCAGGACTTTCGCCGTAGGCGGCACATCACTCTTTGCAAGAACTTCCTTTAAAGCATCTTCTCTATCGTAGTATTCTTTTAATTTTTCTTCTTCTGGAATATTAAAGCCAAATGTTGTCACGATGGTGCAGTTGGTATCCTTGCTTTTGGTATAGGACAGAATGAAATTCTCCATATCGATGTCCATCCAAAGGGCCCAGAATCTTTTAAGCATCTCCAAATTTTCTCCTTGGAGAATTTTACTCAGATCAAGAATAAAATTTACCACTTCCGTATTATTATTATGAAGAAGTTCCTGCCATCTGAAGACTTGCGCTTCCAAATCGCGATCTAGTTTATCTGTGAAGATAGTTGGATGGGCCTTAAAAATCTCCATCGCTTTTTCACGAACGCTCGGGTCAGGAGAAACCCGAAAACTTCCTAAGAGGGCCAGGTAAATTTCTCTGGGAGACTGCTGGAGATTTTCGTCTTTTGAGACCGGGATCAAAATTTCTTGAGGACGAGTTAAAGAAGCCTCAACCTCAGGAGGAGCAGGAGTTAATCTGGAAATCGCCTTTTCAATCTGGACAACAAAGAAGTCGATCCGGACAAGAATGATCACTATCGCCAAAACGACTATATATTTCATGACAAAAGTTTAATCCAAAACATATAATGTTACCATGATTTCTCATTCCACTTTACTTCAATTTCTAAATCTCACTGACTGGGTCGTCTTTTTTGTAATCTTATTACTTACTTTTGCCTGTGTTTTCTGGGGTCAGTCCCTTAAGAATAAGCTATCAGAAGAAGATAAGATGAGTAC
>JAEYUK010000189.1 GCA_023432655.1 Pseudomonadota bacterium
TAGACAGCTTAACCGCCAATCACGACGATGAAGTATTATTCCGGTACCCATCATCTCATGATCCAGGTTAATGGTGAGATAATGGGCCAGATTTCTTTTTATTTAGAAGTCTAAATTTCGAACAGGATAAGTCCAGCCTTCAGGTGCTTTCGCTCGACCGGCCTGAATAGCGATAAGTTTTTCTCTTAGCTGCATCCCTATTTTTCCTTGAGGATTTTCAACTTTATAAACAGAACCATCCTTATCCATGAATGAAGCTACTGGGGCCACGACCGCAGCTGTTCCGCAGAGAAAAGCTTCGGTACAGCGGCCTTCTTGGACAGCATGAAGGACCTCATCAATACTAAGCTTTCTTTGTTCTACCGGAATTTTCTCCGCCATCGCGATATCGATGATCGAACGTCTGGTTATCCCATCAAGAATTGTATCTGTAAGAGATGGCGTAACTACTTTACCATCGATTACGGCAAAGAAATTCATACCGGACATCTCTTCAATGTACTTATGTTCCACCGAATCAAGCCACATCGTTTGATCGCAACCAAGTTTGATCGTTTTAGCATAGGAATTTAAACTTGCGGCATAGTTACCGCCAGTTTTCGCAAAGCCAATGCCCCCTGGAGCACAACGGATATCTTCACGCTCGATATATACTTTAACGGCTTCTCCCGAGAAGTAGGACCCGGAAGGAGAGGCGACTATGATGAAAAGGAATTGATTTGAGGGTCTGATCCCCATTCCCACTTCTGTGGCAATCATAAACGGACGAAGGTAAAGTGACTCGCCCAATCTTTTAGGAACTAAATTTTTAGAATAGGCGCAGATGACTTCGCAGGCTTCGAGAAACAATTCTTCTGGAACTTCCGGCATCGCCATACGGCGGGCAGATTGATTAAACCGACGGGCATTCATTTCCGGACGGAACATATGAATGCTATCATCCGGTTGACGGAAAACTTTCATCCCTTCAAATATTTCCTGACCATAATGGAGCACTTTCGCACAAGGGTCCAGTTGAAGCGGGCCATAGGGTAAAAGATCGCATCTTTGCCATTTTCCATGCTCATAAAGGGCCTGAATCATAATAGGGGCCACATATTTCCCAAATCCCAATTGTGTGTCGTTGATAGTGAACTTTTTTACTCGTTCCACTGCTTCTGGATGGATTTCCACTTTCATGCAGGACTCCCTTAGCTTTTTTAACCATTTACCGATAATTAGCCTAAGTTTAATAGCATGGAATTTACGAGATGAAAAACCTTAGAAACCTCACTGTGGCCTCAGGGATAGCACTTTTGATTACAGCTATTTGTATGATCTTGTTTGCTCTCGTGGGAAAAGAGACTTCGCCAGCTCTCTATCGTATTGTAATTTTACTGGGAGGCGATGTTCTTCATGGCGGTTATATTCAAACTTTAACCTATCTGGCCTTTTTTTGGGCATGGTTTGAAGTTAAAGAGAAATTAAAAGTTATTAACCGTGAACGACGTGCCTTTAAATTAAATTTAATTCCTACCAGTGAAAAAGTCGTTTTCATGCCTTCTGATATAAATAATTTAAAATTCAAGCTGATCGAATTTGAGAAAAAGGAAAAATATGTTCTCAGCGATCTTCTGAAAAAAGCTTGCACAAAGTTTCATACCACAGGTTCTTTGTCTGAACTAATCGATATTGTGGGGATTCAAATTGAAGTGTCTCAGGAGAAGTCGGAAGGTGAGCAATCCATCATCCGCTATCTGACCTGGGTTATTCCTTCAATCGGGTTCGTTGGTACCGTTTTGGGTATTTCTCAAGCCCTTATTGTCGCTAACTCCGGTGATATGGATAAAATCACATCTCTCTTAGGGGTGGCCTTCGACACCACATTAGTGGCGCTTATTCTTTCTATAGTCATTATGTGGTTTGTTCATCAGCTACAGGAAGAGACTGATCGTTTTCACTCTGAGATGAAAGAGTTTGTGATTGATAATCTGATTAATAAAATTGAGATTCAATGAGAAAAAGACGGCAGATCGAACTTTTTTCAATCTCTTTCCTGGATCTTCTAAGCGGGGCCTTAGGAGCGGTGATCATTTTATATGTGGCGATACCGAAAAACCAGCCTGTGCCGGAAATTATCGATCCTCAAAAAGTTATTCTTCAAAATGAATTAGCTTCATCCCAGAAAATTGTCGACGAGTTGAAGAGGCAATTAACGGATGCTACAACGAGGATTGCTTCACTTGAGAAACCGGTGGTGCCCGAAGCTCCACCAGTCAGGGGGCCCGATCTCGATGCTGGATTTCGCTTTAAAGGCAAAAATATTGTGTTCATCATCGATACATCTTATTCCATGACGGAAGAAGATAGGATGGGTCAGGTCAAGGCCGGACTTAAAATGCTGCTCATGTCCCTCTCAAGCAGCTTCAAAATTGATGTTGTTCATTTCCCTCTTGCTCAGCGCGCACCCTTTAGAAGCATGTGGGGAAACATAAAAGATTTCACTACAATTAACCGGTCGGATGCTTTCGATTTTATTTATGCTTTAAGGCCTTCAGGTGGAACTCCGACTCGCGATACGTTGATGTTTGTTTTGCAAAATTATGAAAATGTCTCTGACATAGTCCTTCTCTCTGATGGGGCGCCGACTTATCATAACTCCAACAATAAGGATGATATCTATGAGATACTTCGTGTCGTGAGAGAAAATAATCCTGGCAAGATCCAAATTAACACCATTGGCGTAGGATCAAGTTTTATGCGAGATAAACTGAGCGAGCAGTATAAATTC
>JAEYUK010000246.1 GCA_023432655.1 Pseudomonadota bacterium
ATCTTATCCTTATTCCCATTAATCACCTTAAGAAGATGACTAATGACTTCTCGGGTTTTATCAACTTCCGACATTAAAAAAACAGCCGCCTCAGAACACTGCTTAGAAGCATGGGTATTCTGAGCTGTTACAGTATCAATTTGTCCCATCGCCTTATTAATTTCTGCAACTCCTCGGGCCTGCTCATGTGTGGAATGAGAAGTTTCTTTAATCATCGTGCACATCTCATCAACGTAATAAACGATTTCACTTAAAGCTTCCTTACAAGATCGTGCAACAGAGATTCCAGAATTAAGCTTTTGATTTCCAATTTCTATTAGTTTATCAACATTGTTTCTATTCCCTTCCACTACATTTAAAGCCTTCTGTGTCGTCTCATTGAGCATTCCTGAAATTTCTTTAGAAGCCCGGCCGCTCATATCTGCAAGGTTAGACATTTCTTCTGCCACGACGGCAAAACCTTTACCATGTTCTCCCGCTCTGGCCGCTTCAACACTTACGTTGAAAGAAAGAAGTTTCGTTTGAAAAACAATATCATCAATCAATTTTGTTTTTTGTCCAATTTCCAGGATAAGGTTCACAATTTCCTGGATTTCATCATTCCCTTTATTGATCTGAGCATTGATGGCCTTGTTGGAATCTCCGATTTCAGAAATCGCTGTCAGCATTTGCTCTAACGCTTCCTGACTCTTGGCAGACGCAGTCTGGCTCAATTCCGCTCTCTTTAAACTTTCTTTGGCATTATCAGAAGTCTTCTCAGTCATCGCCGCAATTTCATTGGTCGAAGCGACTGTCTCATGAAGCGCCTCTGCCTGTTCAGTTGTCCCCTCGGTAAGACTAATACTGGCCTTACTTACCTGTTCAGAACTAGAAGCAACTTTATCAGAAGTTTCCTTTAGACGATCGGCCACTTCCAGAAGAATTGCATTGATATTTCTGGAGATCGCGAATGCCAGAAAGAGTGCAAAAATCAGTGTCCCAAGAGAAACTACGACCAAAGTCATCTTCATTTTGCTACTAAGACTGTTTGATTCTTGTTGCCACTGTTTACCCATATCAACGTGAAAATCGTCTAATTCTAAAAGCGAGCTCTGATGCTCTCTCACTGCGTCTTCAAAAGGAATAAGAAGCATTTTTATGGAGTTCAGTTTATCACTATCATTAGAATTAAAAATTTCGACGATTTTATGAGCTGTTTCTTTAACCGGAACAAATTTTGCTTCAATATTCTTAAAAACGGCTTCTTCTCCATCCACACTTGTTTCCTGGAGTTTTTCCAGAGCAATCTCATCATAGCGTTTAAGAGCGGCCTTTAAGGAATCCAGAGCTTTCTTCGTTTCTTCTGGTTGATCAATGTATAAGGCGAGTTTAATTGATTCTGCGTGAATCTGACGGCCTCGGTTTCTCATTCCCGAAACATGTCCTAAATTTGGGACACTGATGTTAGCAAGTTTTCCGTAGGTACTTACAACTTCTTCCAGTGCGTAGTACCCCGTTCCGGCGACGAAGCTTAATCCTAAGCATACAATCATAAAACCTGATAAAATCTTGGCCTTTAAACTCATCTTATCTAACATCAAATTCTCCTCAAATTAAAACTGTAGTGTGAGACCGACACCCACGAAGTCACCATAGTGATAACCGGAAGTTCCATCTTTATGGACAATGTTACTTCCATCACCGTCTTGGTTTACATAGTGAACATAGAGTTTGTAGTTATTCTCATCGAGATACCAGTTAAGCCCAATGTCATAGACCGTATCGCGGCCAGTGTTGTCAGAACCCTCTTCGCCAAAATAATTAGAAACCATAAGGGCCGGTTCAAGCACAGTTCCATTCTTTAGAAAGAAGTTGTAACTCATTCTAAAGTGGCCGGTACGAGCGCGAGCATAAGAGTCTTCTCCCAGATTCTTTTTGTAGAGGTAGAAAAACTCCGAATCGATATTAAGATTTTTGTAATTAAAGAGCATGTCCGCGCCAATCACTCGGTTAGACTTATAAAGTTCAGTTCTTTCCTGGGTTGAACCATTAAGCGCCAGGGTTAAACCATTTCGGCGTCCAAAAAAGTTCGTCTGATAACCAAAACCATATTTACTCATTTCGGCGTCACCAAAAGTCGCTGCCACTCTCCCTACATAGACAAGGGAGTTATCATCGCCCTGGGTTTCTTTCTTAGCACTTGTAGTGTTTTTATTAAAAGCTCCCAGGTTGTAATTGATTCCGAAGCCATCGTTGTATTTTTGTCCACCAATATTGATACCAGTGCTGCGGCCAAAATTTCTTCCAATCACAGATCTTCGTACATAGTTTTGGCTAGGGGCCTGTTCAAATGAGCTGATTCTGAATGGACTGGTGATACTGTCGCGAGAAATTTGAGGAGTGAAGTAACCGGCAGAGACATGGAAAAGATCACTTTCAGAGAGCTTCCAGGTTAGAAATGAATCCCACACTCCCACTGTGGCAGGTCCACCGCTGGCTCCAGGGTTAGTTCCACCTCGCGTAGCGCCCATCGAATCATGGCCAGTATTATCGTAATAAAGGCTCAGCATGAAACTTAAATTCTCGTACGGTTTACTCCGAAAACCGAAGCGACCACGACGTAGATAAAAGTTAGTCCGCTGTTCCGCTGAATCCAAATTAGAGTCTGCATCTAACTGAGTGCTTCTCTCAAGGGAACGAACTCCCCAAGCCTGAAGTTGAATGAAAGGATCAATCTTTAGATTGGGAGTTTTTATGGCGAATTTTTTTATTGGTTCCGTGGATGTTTCATGAGGCAAGGTTTGTGAGATGGCCCAAGGGGAAGTTGAGAGGAATACGCAAGTAAGTAATAACCTTTTCATAGATGAGAACACTCCTTTAAATGAATAAGAAATGTTCACACATTTTAAGGTTAACTAAAACTATGGTAGATATTTCCTTGAAATCACGCCGATAGACAAATCTCAACAAAGAATTTTCCCGAATTGCTCTCAAAAGGAACCACTACTGATTGCCCTCCAAGATCATGGGAACTCACACTATGGTCTTTCCCATGGACCACTGAAGGAAGCGCGGTTTTAATACCATAACCCTTTTCATTTAAAATCACTTTGGCCTGGCCAAAAATGATATTGGTAATTTCTCCCGCCCCATCAAGGATATCCTGGTTAAGCTCAAGGTACTCTTCACCCAGCATCCCACTCATGACTTTAAGAAAAGTGGCCTCGGGGAAACTAATAACTACCGCTCCAGTAAAATTGTCGCTGACAATACCTATGACTCCGGAGACATCACCCAAAAGAGGCTCGTCTTTTTTCTTAAGATAGATCATGC
>JAEYUK010000280.1 GCA_023432655.1 Pseudomonadota bacterium
CAATAGGTGAGAGTAAATGTAAGATGGCAGATTAAAAACACTTCTCTACAGTTTTATTTAATAACGAATGCTCAAGGAGGAGACATGAGATTATTAACCGTACTGGCCGTACTAGGCCTTTCTTTCGAAGCCTTCGCTGGCTCAAGCTACTTCGAGCCCCTCGATGTAAATGCTCTACATAACAAAGAACTTGCGAGTGAGAAAAAAGGTGAAGCACCAAGATTCGCTGTCCCTCACAAAGTTTCCATTCAACCTTCTTGGGAAAAATCCAAAAACGGTTATGTTTGGACCCACCAGGTAACGGCCCCTAATGCTGTGTCTTTAAACTTCGGCTTTTCTAAGTTCCATTTACCGGAAGGCGCAGAATTAAATATTTATTCTGCTGACCGATCACAGTACATTCGTCCATTCACTTCAGAAGATAACAATGAGGCCAAAGAACTTTGGACGCCGGTTATTATGAGTGATGACGTTATCATTGAAGTTTCGGCCCCAGTAGACCTGGTCGGTGAAGTTGAAATCGAATTAGGTCAAGTTGGACAAGGGTTCAGAACTTTCGGTCAGTCTACTCTTAAGGCCGGAAAATGTAATATTGACGTTGCCTGTTCAGAATCAGCTGGCTGGGAAAATGAAATTAATTCAGTGGGTGTGATCTCCACTGGTGGTTCAACTTTTTGCACGGGTTTCATGGTTAATAATACGGCCTACGATAAAACGCCATTTTTTATGACCGCAAATCATTGCCGCATTAATGCCGGCTCGGCTCCATCACTAGTTGTGTACTGGAATTACCAGACTTCAAAGTGTGGCGGTCCTCGTGATGGTAAAATGACTGACTTCCAAACAGGTTCAACTCACCTCGTTTCAGGGGCCAAGTCAGATTTCACACTCGTGCGTTTAAACTCTCAGCCAAAAGCTGAATGGAATGTTCGTTATGCGGGTTGGGACGCTACCGATGCAGTTGGTTCTCCAGCGGTTGCCATTCACCACCCAAATGTTGATGAGAAATCAATTTCATTTGAAAATGACCCTACAGTCCTCTCTTCTTATGGTGGCGCTACATCTCCTGGAGATGGTACTCACGTAAAAGTTATTGATTGGGATAAAGGAACAACTGAACCAGGATCTTCTGGCTCTCCACTATTTGATCTTAATCGCCGTGTGATTGGTCAGCTTCACGGAGGAAGTGCAGCTTGTGGAAATGATGGTCCGGATTATTACGGTCGCATGCATACTTCATGGCAGCTAGGTCTTAAAGACCACTTGGATTCAGCAAAAACTGGAATGTTAACCACCGATACTATCTAAGTTAATCGCGCCCCTGCTCTTAGCAGGGGCCTCTTTTACCAGCGCCAGTAAATCTTCTAACTCCATCGGTTTATGTAGAGATAATAATTCAGGAAACTCCCTGAGTTCAGGATCGATCTCACCGAAAGCACTACTGAAAGCGATTGGGATTTCACCTAATACCTCACCATGTTTTCTTTTAATGGTTAAAATAAACTCCACCCCGTTCATTACAGGCATTAGATTATCTACAATGATCAGATCAGGAAAGTTTTCTGGTTCAAGTGATAAAAGAAGATCCAGGGCCTCTTTTCCATTTTCAACGGCAAGGGTTTGAAACCCCTCTTCAGATAAAACAAAATCAACCACATCTCTTACGTCTTTATCATCATCGACAATCATGATCTTTTTCATGGGACCAATACTGAAGGAACACACCCCTAAAGGCAAAGACAATGATTGATGCTGAGGTTTGGAACACGAGGCATTCGCCGAGGTAGGTAGTTAATCTTGATGGAAACTTTATTGCTGATCCAGATAAAGAATTGTGCTGAGATTTAGTTTTGTTATTTCTGCGACATAATCAAAATTAATCAGATCAATCTTATCGCATTCCTGATGATAACAAGGATTTTTTGTTTCCCAGTCCTGGATCGTAAGGAGAGAAGGAACCCCTCTTTGCAAGAAAGGCAGATGATCACTGCCCCACGCCCCAAGAGAGATTTTCGTTTTAAGCGAAGTAAATTTTGAGGCGAGATCCCCCATCAGACGCGCATTCTCTTCATACTTTGGATCAGTTTCAATCTCTACAATACCAGTGCCATTAAAACCAATCATATCCATATTAAGGGCGAATTTAATATTCTGAATCTCTCCACTTCTTTCAAGAGATCGGGCATAGTGAGTAGAACCAATGAGTCCTGTCTCTTCCCCATTCGTTACAAAAAACCTGATTGTTTTCTCGTTATCAAAATCTCCAAGTATCCGTGCCATCTCCAGAAGTGCCGCCATACCTGAGGCATTATCATCGGCCCCGGCAAAGGCTTCTCCTATCGAATCAATGTGCCCCATGATGAGTAACACCTGGTCACTTTTCTTGTTTCCCTTTTTTTCAGCAATCAAACTGCAAACTTCATCGCGATAGCAGTGCTCTTGAACACTGTATCCCAAAGACGCTAACCGGGAAGCTGTTTGCTCTAAGGCCAGGGTATTCTCAGGAGTCGCAACGAATCTCGTTTCAAATGAAGAAAGATTTTCGATATCTTTTTTAATGTTCTCCTTAGAGACTTGAGAGACAAATTTTGAAATATTAACTTTTCTGCCTTTTTGAACTTTATTTGAAATAAACATCCCTTCATAGAGGAAGTGTTTCTCTTTGCCACTTAAGACCCTTAGATGCTTCTTGACCTCCATTGGTGCAGAGGATTTTAGATCGACTACCCACAGACGACCTTTTTGAAAAACAGTTTCAACATGGGGTGATAGCTCTTCAATGTCGTGAGGATGACCTGTAATGACTTGAAACAGATTACTCTCCCTAGAGGAAGACCCCCCCGATAGAGACAGACCCAAAATAAGAATAAGCCCAAATAAAGACTTCATTGGATCAGTTTAAAGGAACAAGGGCCATTAATGATCAAAGATTTCATGACTCTGTAAAAAGGGTACCTCTGCCTAAAACTTAGACAATTGAGCTTAAGAAAGATTTAGTTGTTCTTCCTGAAATGAATCGGCTATAAGCCCTCTAAATTACAAAGAGGTTTAATATGATGACAATCGCTTTATTAGCAGGAATCTGGAGTACCACTTGCATCCAAACTCAAATCTCCAATTTGGGCCAGGGTCACGTGAAAGAAACTTATTCCATTAATCTTGACCACTCCTATGAATTTAAAAGGGAATGGTTTCGTGATTCAAAATGCAGTGAGCCTCAAGGCAGTGATATTGAATCAGGCACTATTGAAATAGGTCGTGAGATTCAAAGTATGTTCGCTATGTCCGGCACTTATGAAGCAAATTTTTCTTCACAAAGCGGCATAGATCTCGGGACGATTGCGATTCAAAAAAATTCATTAAAGATTTCTCGTGGAATTAAGAACAGCACTATGAGAAACACAATGCTAAGCTTGTTTGAATACGTAAAACAAAAATAAGTTTAACTCTTAACGACAAAGCCCCATTCCAAAGTGACTTTACCATTGCGGATCATCCCCTTGGGAGGATTTGGAAAGGGGCCTGCTTCATTAAAAGATTGAATGGCGGCATCATCTAGTTCTTTAATCCCGCTGGTCCCGATAATCTTTACCGAGATAACTTCACCTTTTGAATTTAAAGTTACTTGAAGAGAAGTAATCATCTCCTCAGAAGACGGTAGTCTTCGACCTGATTGGGCCATTTGTTCGGCCTTGTCATATAAAGTTCTGCCCCAAAACTGCTCGAGCTTTAATTTTATCCGGTGATAAAACCCATAATACTTATATTCTACCGTATTGAGATTTGTTGAATCCCCTTCTGGCACATCATTTAAGTAATCATTATTGGCACTTTCTTCCTGGGCCATTTTTTGTTGGCCGTGACCATTCTTCTTCTTAGTGTATTCCTTGGCCGCTTCTTTAAAGGGATCCTCACCTACAGCGGTCCCTAAGTCAGAGAGCGAAACTTTCTTTGATCCAGACTTTTGGGCACCTTCCGAAGTCTTACCAGCTTTGAAAGAATCAATCTTAGCTGCACGGGTTTGGCGCTCAAAAGAGCGATCCTTGTCACTTAGATAAGCATCATCTTTTTTTTCACGGTGGTCACTGTCTTCACTCGTTACAATTTGTCTTTTATTTTTTAGAAGCGGATCTTCAATCTTGACCACCAGAGGCTTCCGCACAGGTTCATCCCGAATTTCTTTTAGCCGAACTTGAAGGAGCATAAGAACGATATGAACCACCAGGACCAGAGTTAAGAGAAATGAATAAAATGAGCGACGCTTAATCCAAGGTGTTCTCATTAGAGTTATTTTAAAACAGTAGGAACAATCCTTAGCATGGAGATTTCTTTAGAGAGTTGACTGCCTGACGGAAGCTCTTTACTTTATTAAAATGGAACGTATTAAAAATCTGGAATCAAAACTTCTGTGTGACAATTGGGGCAAGCTCTCCAAACTGACTTATTCCTATGGCAAAGCAGATGGAACCTGGGAGGAACAAACGCGGGAGGTTTATGATCGAGGCAACGGAGTGACTATTTTATTATACCATCCCGTGAAGCAGACAGTTATCCTAACGCGACAACTGAGGATTCCTACTTATTTGAATGGGAATCATGACGGTCACCTCATTGAAGCCCCCGCGGGGAAACTTGACCAGGTGGACCCTGAGATGTGCATCAGGAAAGAAGTTTTGGAAGAGACAGGCGTAGAAATTAAAGGAGTCAGGAAAATCTTCGAAGCTTATATGTCACCAGGTTCAGTGACAGAACTTATTCATTTCTATATTGCTGAGTACAGCGATGAAATGAAAGTGGCCCCGGGCGGAGGGGCCCTTGGTGAACAGGAAAATATTGAGGTCTTAGAAATCCCTTTAAAGGAAGCCTGGCAACTGATTAAAGAAGGTAAGATTAAAGACGCTAAGACAATTATGCTTCTTCAATATGCTCAAAACATGAGGTGATTATGATGAAGTTACTGATACCTTTAACATTAGTGATCATTTCTTGTTCAAACGTCGAGGTTAAACGGAAAGCAGCGTGGAAGGCCTGGGAAGGAAAGAGTACAGAGGAGTTGAAGAAGCATGCCTACTTTAAAAACCTCAAGCGAAATAAAATACAACATAAACACGACATTGAGACCTGGATCTATAAGGACCAAACCCCACTTCAAACCAGTGCCTATTGCCAGAGTCTTGGAGGCTGTCAGGCCATGCCCATATATAATTGCAGTAATGCCTTTAGTGTCAAAGACAAGGTCATCATAGGATTCGAACAGCAGGGAACCTGTCCAGACCCCAGAGTCATCCGCCCAGAGTGATAGATTCTAACTATCGGCGTATCGAAACTAACGATTTGAGTTAAATTCAGGATAAGGATAAATTCTATCTATAACAAATGGAGGAATTTATGCCGAATTTACTACTTGCCTTCATGGCCATATTTATTGTTTCCTGCGCCTCTCATTCAACAAATAATATGAAAAAAGCTTCTGTTCAAAGTGAGAGTTATTTCTTTGATGCCATGACTTCAACAAGACGCTAAGAAGAAAATATGATCTGGGGAGGAATCTCCCCAGATTTTTTGAAAACCTATTTAATCCAATGAGAAATGATTGTTTCCATTTTTGCTTGGGCCGCGAGGACTGACGGAATTCTTGAAATATTTAAATCATTACAATGGGCGGAACCTTCCATCATAAAGAGATCAAAACCAGAATTGGTTTGAACACTTCCATCGATAACAGAAAGAGTTAGCCATGGATCATTAGTTCCATTGGTAAAAATGATTTTTGAAGTTTCAGGTTTAAATAGAGGATAAAACCACTCATCATTTAAAGCACCATCAATTCCCATAGGTACCTGGTAAAGTCTTTTACAAACAAGATCATGGTATTCTAAATCAATTTTTGACGAACGAGAGGTATCATTACCAGATCCGTTGGCCACCTGGAACCAACCAAATTCACGGCAGCTCTGCCACATCCACTGCCTCATATTATCTTCAGCGGTCACAACTTCTCTTTCTGCTACTGCCAGAGAAATCTCAAAAGGAGTTGTTCTCATAGAGCTCAGAACAGAAAGTCCACCCTTAGCATAACCTTGGATTAAATCGCTTGATGTCGCTAAAGCATCACAAAATACTTTATCACGGCCATACTGGACGGCCGCCGCCAGCATGTCAGCAACCACATAGAGGAAGTCTCCGTCGTTTACGACATTACTTGCTTGAAAAATTTTCTTAACTTCAAGTGCCCCTTCAGGAGTCTGCATTTTCTCTTCGATTAATTTTACGGCCGCACGAACATTGTCCCCGCAGTTAGATTTGTTCACAACCTTGGCCACGTGTGCATCATACTCAAAGAACTCGTTCTTCATGAAAACAGGGGCCGAAGAAGCAAGAGCACCGGCCACTAGTTCAGGATGTTTTTCGCGATAGAAGGCCGCAAGTGTTCCAGCATAAGAGCCACCGAAAGCAACCCAGGGGCCAGTCATGCCACGCTCTTTCATCATGTGACGTTGAAATGTTGCCAGATCATCAATCGCTGCCTGAAGGTTCAAATGCTTCAGATTGGCCGCTTTAAGATGAGTTGTAGGTAAACTTTCTCCGTAGTAGCGGTGCTCGAGCGCCACCAGGTGAGCATTCAAAGTTTTAGCGAGACCTTCCACAAAGGAATAAGAGCCTGTTCCGGCACAATTCCACTCTCCACAAATGATATAAAAAACTGGGGACTCATTGTTCTTGGCGTAACGAGAATCAACAAAGAAGCGCTGTTTAAATGTTTTTTTAGAATAAGGTTTCGAGTGATCGAGTTTCTGATCATAAAAACCAATCTCTTCACTTCTCATTGTGCCGTCGGCCCGAAGCTTCAGATACTGACTAGAAGAGTCCCCTGACTGCATAAGCAGTGATTTTTTATGGAAGAGTAGGCCATGATTCATGGCGAGGGCGCTAAAAGAAAAAGTGAGCGCCAAAGAAACGGTGAGGTGCTTAAACAACATGGGGTCTCCTTGAGTGAAATCAACCCAGCATTCATATCAACATCACGAAAACTGAGCAAGGGAGTGTTTACAATTTACTGCCTAAATTTGGCATCAAATGTGCTTATAAATTGAGATAACTGGAGGAAATCATGATCAGAAGGAAGTTATCCGGTAAAACGCGCTTAGTCCTTGGGTCCCTTTCTTACCTTAAAGAAGAGATTAAAACTCTCAATAGAGCCAAGATGCGGGCCCTTAAAAAAATCATTTCAGGCTATATTGAAATGAAATTCAATCAACGCAAGTTAAATCCCGGATTAGACGAGATTTGATTTCTTCCAGTGGAAGAAGCCCTAAGTCTAAGACAGCATCATTAAAGCAGCGCTCATCTAAAATGGCATTGGCCTTTTTGGCGACAGCTTTTTTAGCTTCAGTTAAAATCTTATAACCATAATAGTAAGAAGGGGCCTGAGCAGGATACACATAGGCATAACGGTCAAATTCTATTTTGGCCCAGTTCTTTGAAAAGCCTAATTCTTTAACATAAACATCTTCGATTCTTTGGTAGCCGATCTTTCCCAGATTAAGTTCTGGATCAAGAAACATCCGGGCCATACGCCAAAGTCTTCTTTGAAGGATGATAAATTTAACTTCGTCCTCAACATGAGGCCGGATAATCTCTTCAGCGTAAAGACCCCAGCCTTCAGTATTGGCACTGTTAGAGGCAAACCAGGCGCGGATATAACTCACTCCTCGCTCTTTCATCGTATGAAACTGGACTGCGTGTCCAGGTACTGCCTCGTGGGCGGTTAAATCAACGATGGCCTCTTTAAAAGTAAAATCATCAATTCCTTCCTCGCCCTGAGCGGTAGGAATCACAAACTGGGCCTTCTCCTTGGTCTTGGAGACCAGCGGAACACCTCGATAATGAGGAGATGGAGTTGATTTCATTTCAGCTGGAGTGGCCAGGCGAATGATAAAATCTAGCCCAGGGTCAAGTGTGAGGAGCTTTTTGTCTTGAACGAGCTTTTTCAATTCATCACTTACCTTTAGGTAGGCATGAAGAATCTCTTTATCTGTTCCGAGCCTTCTTGATTTAAGAAAGTTCACCACGAATACAGGATCATTCTTAGATAACTTATGTTTTTGGGCCAGTTTTTTTGCGAGCTCAGAGAACTCCTTGTAGGTCCGATTATAATCGTTATGGCCGGTTTGAATAAGGCCTTCTGGAGAAAGAAGGATACCGCGAGTTTTGAGCATGAGACCGTAGTATTCAACCGGAGTCTCGAAAGTTTTACGAGCATAAGGAAGAATTTTTTTTCTTAGGAACTCTCGGTATTCGAGATCCTGATTTTTAAGTTCTTCAAAATCAGCTTTCCATTCTGAGCTATGCCACTTCGAGAGTAGTTTTTCAATTTGATCCAAATACAAAGGGCTGGCATTTAGGTAATCTTCAATTTCTTTTTTAAGAGGCCAAAATCCCCTTTTTCGGTTCTGGGCCAGTTTATCCATCTTTTCCAAAAGATAGGCCTTCACTCCATCTGCTAAGGGCAAACTCGCTTCCCCTCCACGCACATAGGAACGAAAACGCGCCATACCGCTATTAATCTTTTCCTGAGGAGCATCTTCAAAAATCAACTTTTCTAGACCTGATAGAACAATGTCAGTCAGTGGTATGAATGGAACGGCCCCAATTTCCTTTTCCAATTCGGCTTCCGCCATTTCCAGTGCCAAAGAATCCTGAAGGATTTTGACATCCGTTTTATATTCCGGATGAAGATCCTGTTCTAGAATCTCACTTACCCGCTTATGCCATTTATAAGCATGCACATAGTGCTTCTGATCCAAATCTCTTGAAAAAGAGGTGGTGTAAGGATCAAAACGCTTATACCCCATGGCACTTACTGATTCAGGAGAAAGTTCTCCTAAAGATAGAGCATATTCACGGGCCAGATTATTTGAGAGTTCTTTCCAGGAAAGATTCTGTTTGGATTTATTCTGGGATGAACAGCTTAAGAGGAGCACTAACAATGAAGTAAGAATGGAGTATTTAATCATTTTACGCACCGCACAGTAGGGTAATTTTTTCACAGCAGTCATTTTGCAGCTTTAAAGAGCATACCTAATGATTTACAAGATGGTGAATATTTTATTCGCAGGAGGAGCAAAATGAAACTCGCATTAATGTGCCT
>JAEYUK010000309.1 GCA_023432655.1 Pseudomonadota bacterium
GCTCAATGCTCCGATTCTCGGTGTGGTTGAGAACATGAGTGGTTTTACCTGTAGTCATTGTCACGAAGTCACTTCCCCATTTAAGAAAGGAGGCGGCAAACTTTTGGGGCAAGAAATGAACGTCCCTTTCTTAGGCGAACTCCCTTTGGATCCAAACATCATGATGTCGAGTGATGATGGAATAAACTTGCAGCAAGAAAACGAAGATTCCTCTGCCGCACTATCTTTCAGAAAGCTTGCTGAGAAGGTTCTAGAAAGTTTAACTGAAGCCGAAATCAATTCTCGAAAGACAGATCCGGAAAAGATTGAACACGATGAAACAACTATTCGGGTGATATGGAAAGATGGAACAAAGTCGGAAGTTGATGCCTATACCCTGAGGACCGAATGTCCCTGTGCCTTATGCGTGGATGAAAACTCAGGGAAGAGAATTTTGAGGAAAGAAGATGTTCCTCTTACGATTAAGGCCAATCATGTTAGACCTGTTGGACGATATGGACTTATGGTCGATTTTTCGGATGGTCACAATAAGGGAATTTTTAGATTCTCGAAAATTAAGGAGCTGGCAGGCGCCTCAGAAGATAAAACTCTATCATTGTAGGAGATCATGACTGAGAAAATTGAGATTAAAGGCACTCTTTCAAAATCACAGGATGTCTTCTTCTTCACCGCCTCACTTCCTCTTCTTGATCAGTTCAAGTCTGAGTGTCATTCTAAAGAAGAGGCCCAGGGTTCAGAACTCTTCATGGCATTATTTAAGCTTCCTTGGGTAAAAGAAGCAGCGGCAGAAGGTCGGGCCCTGATTGTTAAGAAAAAAGAAGGGGCCGGACCATGGGAGGAACTGGCACCCACTGTGGCTTCCATCATCAGAGAACTTCATCAAAAGCAGATCAGTTTCTTTTCAGCGCAATACATTCAGAACTTAAGAGAAAAGAAAAGATCGGAACTCATTCACAAACCAATACCCTACTCGATTAATAAAGAGCATGTGGAAAGCCCCCTAGGAGTGCGTATTCAAAAAATCCTCAATGATATTATATCGCCTTCTCTCGCCGCCCATGGCGGTTATGCACAGATGGTGGATCTCGTTGAAGGCAAAGTTTATTTATATTTTGGTGGAGGGTGCCAGGGCTGCTCCCAAGCATCTGTAACTGTTAAGGACAGTATTGAAAAACTACTCCTTAAGGAGTTTCCAGAACTTTCTTCAGTGGTTGATGTTACTGATCACTCAAAGGGAACAAATCCTTATTTCTCCTAACCTTCTTGACCATCATCAAGACCTCAACCCCCTGCTTGATTTAAAATTAATATAGTCAAAGGGGATGTTATGAAAATCAAAGAATACCAAAATGTATTAAAAAATGATTGGACGTTTATCTTCGAAGCTCTAAATAAACTTGCTGAGAGCACTTGTTGTGATCAGGAAGAAGGTAAAATCTGTACCTGGGATTTACTGCCAAGAATTAATGAAGCTCTTCAAGAGCACATTGATCTTGAAGCAAAATGGCTATTCCCCCACCTATCAGATGAAGATAATAAGAATCATCAGCTTGAGCATAAACGACTTCAAGAACTTCTCGCCAAGGCCAGCTGGGAACTAGAATGTGGTTATGGGGATCAGTTTAAAACTATTGCAGGCCAGCTTCTTCATGCTCTAAAACAACATGATACAAGAGAGTTCCCTTTAGATGGAAAAGAATGTATGGAAGATGACAATTTTTTAAAGATTGCTGACCGCATAGTCTCTCCTTGGAGTGCCTAAAACATTAAGCGATAAAATATTTGTCACAAAATTCTTTTACTAACGTCTTAGGAGGTAGGAGAATAAATCATGAAAATATTACTTCCGCTCTTAGTTATAACTTCCTTTAATGTTTTTGCTCACGGCGAGAAAGTCCCTGGCCCTCATGGCGGCCATATCCGGATGCCAGGTGCTTTTCATACAGAATTAGTTTTAAATTCTGACTCCGCAAAAGTGTATCTCCTTGATGCCCGTTTCAAAAATCCTATGACCAAGAATTCTCAGGTCGGTCTCTTTTTAAACTCTCACCATGAGAGTAAGGAAATCTCTTGTAAAGTTAAGGAAGACCATTTCGATTGTCCTCTTCCCGCCAAGCTTACTGGTATTTCTGAAATCAGTGTCAAGGCGGTACGAAATGGAGCGAAAGGCCAGGAAGCGAAGTACCCTCTTCCACTCTCCTTCCCGCAAGCTCCCAAAGCTGCTCCGGCCCAAGACGATCACTCCCACCATAACCATTAGAGATATATGCTTAATTGGATCATTAAATTTTCCCTCCGAAATAGACTCTCTGTGGTCGTCATGGCCATTGCTATTTTTGTCTACGGAGGTTTTGTTGCCTTTAAAATTCCCGTCGATGTTTTTCCAGACTTAAATAGACCCGTGGTCACCATCATGACTGAGGCCCAGGGGCTCGCTCCAGAAGAAGTGGAAATCCTCATCTCCCTCCCTCTGGAAACAACCCTCAATGGTATTCCAGGTCTTGAAAGAATCCGCTCCTCCAGCGGCATTGGTCTCTCCATTGTTTATCTGGAGTTCGAGTGGGGAACAGATATTTATAAGAACCGCCAGTTTGTGAATGAAAGGCTCCAGATCGCTAAAGACCGCTTGCCCGAAAATGTTGTCCCTATCATGGCGCCAACCTCATCCATCATGGGAGAAATTCAATTTTTAGGATTGAGGTCAGAAGATAATAAAGTGGATCCCATGGAACTTAGGACTGTCGCCGATTGGGTGGTCCGCCCTCGCCTCATGGCACTCACCGGAATCAGTCAAGTCATCGTCATGGGTGGAGACGTTAAGCAGTATCAGAT
>JAEYUK010000045.1 GCA_023432655.1 Pseudomonadota bacterium
TTCCATGTGGCCACCCTGATAAGAACTGAGCGCAATCGCCTGAGCATCCTCGGCAATCGCCGCTTCCACCACTTCCTGGGCACTTCGATTGTGACCCAAATGAATGACCTCCACGCCCTTGGCCTGCAGAAGTCTTCGCATAATATTAATAGACGCATCATGACCGTCGAAAAGGCTTCCTGCGGTTACAAATCTTAGTTTACGTGTAATCATTGACAAGTTCCTGTTTTTAAATATCTTTTGTTGATGAACCGAAATGTATAAGGAAATGGTTTATAACTTACGGTCCAGCGTATATAATGGGCTTTCAAGATATAAGGTATATGCTCATGAGTGATAAATTAAAAGTAGAAAATCCGTTTCACACGGCCCGCTTTAAACCTGCCCGTAAAGGGAAGAGACCACCTAAGCTTCTGGCCGTGGTTCACCAATCAGGTTGTACTGGTTGTGAAGTCTGTATTGCCGGTTGTCCGGTGGATTCCATTGAATTAGTTCCAGGACCAGATCCTAAGAATCCTGGTTTCCAACAAATGGTCGAAATCGATTTGGCCCGTTGTATTGGTTGCCAGAACTGTTCACAAGACTGTCCTTGGGAAACCATTGTAATGTATGAGCATGATGATGCTTTCATTGCTTGGGGGAACGAGAATCTTGCGTCTCAGTTGTACGTAGATCCTGAAGTTCTGGAAATTTTGCAGGAACCGAAAGAAGAATCATCTGATGAAGTTGCTGGATAAGCACAAATAGAAAAGGCTCCTTAAAGGAGCCTTTTTTTATGTCAAAATCTTTGCCTAAATTCCTAACACATTCCGAAAAATTAGCACTACGCTACGCTTCCAGGCGAGTTTTTCCCCGACTTACCTCTTAAGAATCCCTTGCGATAATTAATGTTCTATCAACTTCAAGGATGAATGTATGACAAACAAAAAATTATTCAAGCCCCTGGCGCTTTTTTCCCTCCTAACGCTTTCCCTATCAGTTTCGGCCAACGAAAAGATAGTTGGCGGTGACAAAGTCACTGATCCAACAGAAGCTCCTTTCATCGTAAGCCTTGATGGCGTTTGCGGCGGAAGTATCATTTCTTCCAAGTGGGTTCTTACAGCGGCTCACTGTGCGGGTTACTTTAAAAACGTTAAGGGCGGAATCCTTAACCTTAAAGAGCAAGGCGTTTCAGTTGCCGTAAAAAGAGTGATCAAGCACCCTGAATACAATGAAAAAACTTTCTCAAACGATTTGGCGTTAGTTGAATTAGAAAAAGAACTAGATCTATCTGGCGATAATATCCAGGCCGTACGTCTAGCTTCTCCAGTCTTCGCAAGCCACGGTGGTCAAGATCCTGGTATCGACGCTACAGTTTTCGGTTTCGGAAACCTTGGTAGCTGGAGACCAAACTCAACGAAAGACCTTTTCAAAGTTATCGTACCTATCGTTTCTCACGAAGAGGCCAACAGCTCTGTAGCTTATAAAGGTAAAGTTGACGAGACGATGCTTCCTGCAGGTTATGCGGCCGGTGGAAAAGATTCATGCCAAGGTGACAGCGGCGGTCCAATGGTTGTTTACAACCACCGCAACCAAGCCGTTCAAGTTGGTGTTGTGAGCTGGGGCGAAGGATGTGCTGCTCGTAACAAGTACGGCATCTACTCAAACGTTGCTCATAATTATATGTGGATCATTAAAACGATTCGCGAATAAGATTTTTTTAAGAGAGGCTCCTTCGGGAGCCTTTTTTTTGGCTCAACCTAAGCGACTTTTTTCCGTTTTCTTTCTTTAAAAGAGATCATCTCATTCTTCTCAATTAAAAACTCTACGCTGAAATAATTAATATGATACGAAAGCATTCTTGATACTTGTGGCTCAGTCATTTTTAAAAAAACTGCAATTTCTTTATTCTTCCACTTGTTTTCTTCTGACCAGAGTACAAGGCTCCTACAGAGTTCATATTTCAATTTATCAGTAAGCGTTTTCGGCTCAATCCCGGCCCTCGAGCGATGAATATCTCCTTCGCTAATTGCTTTCCTGATTTCCATAAATGTATTTTTGATTTCGTCATGCTCGCTCATATGGACACCTCTACTCTTTCAATAATCATATGTGAATTCCTTATAGAAACCACAAAGTCTATTTCTAACTCACCCATCCAGCATGAAATTGTGTCGGTAAAATATTTCGTACCGTTTTTTTCCATGGCCTCTTTAGGATTGACGTTACAATAGTTATTAACAATCACATTGGTTAAAATAGTCTTGCTTACCTTAACGGATTCTTTAATTGATCCGGGGATGAATTCCATAGTTTTTACTTGGATTCCTCCAACAACCGGAAATCCGTTAAAGTTTTTTAGATCTATTATTTCCTTCATAACTTAATCCTTACTAGCTCTCTTATCGGTATTTATTATCAAATTTGATAACTTTTTATTCCCGTAATTTCAGCTATTTGATTAGAGACCTTTGCTAACACACCTAGAAACACCTTTTTGAAAAGATTGCTATAAGGATCCACTCCCTCTTTAGAGGAAAGGTCATTTTTGTCAATTTTGAAGTAAAAATCAGTTAAGGTCTTTGAAAAAAATTCTACAAGCTATTCTTACCTGCCACAGAAGTTCGCTAAGTTTGGAGGGAATTTCCGATATGTGGCAGGCCCACATTTTTGATGTGGGCCTTTTATTTTAAAGAACAAACGGAAGCGAAATACCAACCATAAAAGCATTAAAGTCAGTATCAATATCATCAGAAGCGCCCATCTTTAATTTGGTATAAGTCCCTTTACGGTATTCAAAATTAATATCGACAAAAGGAAGGCCTGTGAACCCTACCCCTAACTTCATTCCAGTCCCATCTTGAAGTTTTAATTTTTGGCCACCGGCCACTTCGGTTTCAGCTTGGGCAGAGAAAATATAACCGGCATAAACGCGAAGAAGAATTGGGAATTCAAAACCTGCGAATGCGGCCCATTCGGAAGTTGAAAGATCTTCTTTATAATCATTATCAGTTAGGCTGATGCTGCTTTTTAAATAATCAAGACCAAGTTGGAAGCCTAGATTTTGATAACCGAGACGACCTCCGTAAGAGACGCCACTGCCCTTTTCTTCGCTGAAGCCTACTTCGTCAATTTCGAAACTCTTAAAGCTGTAACCAAGAACTGGCTCTATGAGAACACCGGCCTTCGCTGGGGTGATAACAAGAAAACTCAAGGCCAAAAAAGCAAACTGGATAATCTTCATACAAAAAGCTCCTAAAAGAGAAAGTGAAACACTCTCTTCATTTTAGAAGCTTTCGAATTTTATGCATTACTTTTGTATTCGACCTACAAGCTCAGACATTCGGACGAAAATGATGTCTTTGCCATTAGCGGCCTTAACCGCCACGTGACCGGCAGGAACTTCATGAACGTTTTCACTGGCGATGGTGCGTCCTTGTTGGTCTTCGGCAATTTGTCCCACTTTTTCGCCTTCTTTGGCCAGGAGCTGGCCGATGGTGCCGCGGCCAAAGACCACCAGGTCACCGTCTTGTAACGAGTGGGCACATCCCACACAGTTGTAGCGGTTATCCACCCAGATGGTATGACCTTTTTTGAGTTCAAAGTGAGCGAGATCTTCTTTCACTTTACTTAGGGAATAGAGATTCACATCGAACTTAACCACCGTAAAGAGGAGGAAGGAAGCGGTTATTAGTTGAAAGAGTTTTGAGCGCTGAAGGATCACTCCTTCAAACTCCAGGTCCCGCACTTTCCCCTCAGCGTTTTCTAGTTGAGAAGAAATCTTTTTATCGAAGATCGCTTTCTTTAAAACAATTGAGTAGAAGAAAGTCGTCACCAAAAGGACCAGCATCGAGAACATAAAGAGACGGAAGAAATAGAGGGTCTGTTGATGAATCTCCAATTGTTTGGACTGGAACATGTAAGTCAGAGAAATAAACATCACAGGCAACAGGATCCAATTAAAAATATCCACCATCTTGTGTTTAAAGAACCACTCTTTTCTCTTCTGGTGGTGATCGTACTGAACCAGTTTCACTCTGAATTCTTCGAATTCTGATTTAGTGATAAGATCAGGTCTCGCTTCGTGAATACCTTCCCAGATATAGTCCACTCGCTCGAGACTCGAGTTAAAGTAGTACTTAAGACCGTTTTTCATTTTGACGTAGAAAATGGACCAGCAGACGACACAGGCACCATCAATTTCCGCATACCAGAGTTCTTCTTTCTTTTTCCCATTATGAATCAGGATATGGTCACTGAAAACCTGGACGGAATGATTGAGTTTAGATCGTAGCCATAAAAAATAGAAGAGGAAGGATCCTATGAAGAAGATCGAACTCACGATGAGTTCATAGGAGTAAGCACTGAGAGTTAACTGCAGGCCGTCGCTATAAAACTGTGTCGCCCAAAAGGAGAGAATGAGCGCACTCAAAACCCCGAAGGCCAAGATATAAATTTTGTAGTGATTCCGATAACGCAAATTGCGGGGTTGAAGGGAATCCAGTTTTTTAGTTTCCAAACAGATAACTCCTGTTAAAGCAGCTCCTTGAACCTATCGGTTAGAAAAATGCAAAACTTGAGTAAAATAGTTTACTGAACTAAGCGTCTGTTTTTAATGGTGAATAAAGCGATCCCCGAAAGGATGAGAAGGACTGAGATCCACTGGGATGGGGTCATGATCCCCCACTCTCCACGAATCAAATCCCCGCGCAGGGATTCGACGATGATTCGGAGAACTCCATACCCGACAAGATAAGTCCCCATGAGATTGATCCGGGAAGTTTTTTTAGCTTTAAGAAAATACCACCCCATGAGAAGTAGACCACTGGCTTCAATAAGTTGAGTCGGATGACGGTAGTGATCATGCATATACACTCCCCACCATAGATCAGTCTCCTCCCCAAAACAGCATCCCGCTAAGAAGCAACCAATCCGTCCAATCCCGTGGCCTATCACCAGGGCGGGAACCATGGGCCAGAGTTCCTTAAGTGAAAACCTCTTATCCAGATTCTTCATCACAAAAAGAAAGAGCATCGACCCTAAGAAGCCGCCATAGAAAACGAAACCTCCACCAGTCCAGAAG
>JAEYUK010000052.1 GCA_023432655.1 Pseudomonadota bacterium
AGCTTATCAAAGCCTTGTTGTTGAGTCATAGCATCGAAGAGCGACTTACCTTCCTCGATCTGTGTCGTAATATTTCGGATCACTCGCTTCAGGACCATATTCTGTTCCTGTTTATGGAGTATCTCCATACATTCCAGGATGGGGACACCCGCATTGATAAGAATCGAGAGCTGACGAGTGAAGCGCATAAGCTCAACTCGACCAAAAGGTCGGGCCAAGCCTTTATCAACCAGAAATTGTCCAAGATCGGCTTCAAAGAAAGAGGGTTCAATGATTTTGGTCGGACGGATATTCTGACGACGAAGAATTCTCTTCGCATCACGCACAGTTTCGGCTTCGATCGAGTTCTCGACCTTTCTACCTTCCCCTGTAAATCCGATGTACCGATACTTTGGCATAATTACTTCATTCTACCTTTAACGTTTCCAATCCCCAGCATACGAGTTAATTCTTCTGGGTTATTAGAATATGTCATCGCGGTTTCAGGGGTAATAATCCCTGAATCGAGGTGTTTTTTAATATGCTGGTTCATCGTATTCATTCCAGTTTCTTCCTGACCGATCTGCATCTGAGAATAAATCTGATGCACTTTATCTTCTCGAATCAAGTTCCTGATCGCGGGAGTAATACGTAGAATTTCCTGAACCAGTGCCCGGCCTTTCGGCACTCTTGGTAAAAGCTGTTGAGCAACTACACCCTGAAGAACAAACGAGAGGAGTGTTCTGATCTGCTCCTGTTGATCATGCGAGAAGACGTTAATAATTCGGTTAATTGTTTGAACCGTAGAGTTAGTATGTAGTGTCCCAAACACCACGTGTCCCGTCTCTGCAATCGTTAGAGCTGCTTCAATCGTTTCAGGATCACGTAGCTCACCCACCAGAACGATATCCGGATCTTGTCGCAAGAGCGATTTAATCCCTTTGGCAAAGCTAATCGTATCTGCTCCGACTTCTCTCTGGTTTACAATGGATAATTTGTGCTGATGCACGAATTCAATGGGATCTTCCAGAGTAATAATATGGCTTGGAGAATTGGCATTGAGCTTATCAATAATGGAGGCCAGGGTGGTCGATTTACCGGAACCTGTAGGGCCTGTAACCAAAAAAAGACCACTGGAAACATTAACCATTTCAAGGAGCACAGGAGGTAAACCGAGAGCATCAAAATCCGGAATTAAACTTGGAATCTGACGGAACACGGCCGCCACTGCACCTTTAGAATAAAACACGTTTGCACGAAAGCGCGCTAGACCCTTAATCCCGAAAGAAAAGTCCAGATCTAAGTTCTTTTCCAGATCAGCTTTTTGTTTCTCTGTCAGAATTTGATAAATGAGTCTTTTTGTATCATCAGGAGTAAGACTTCCCACTTTAACCCGCACGATATCACCACTGATTCTCATCCCAGGAGCACTACCGACCGTTAAATGCAAGTCGGAGGCGTTATTATCAACCATTACCTTGAATAACTGTTGAATCTGAATATTACCAATACCCTGCTCAACGTTGGTCCGGGTGCTGGTACTGGTATTATCTCCTGATCCCATAACAAAACTCCTATAGTTGATCCGAGGCAGAATTAGAAACGGCTTCTTCCAATGTGGTTAGTCCTTGAGCTACTTTTGTCAAGGCCGACATTCTTAGCGTTTTCATTCCATCACGAATCGCCTGTTTTTTAATATCGTCAGACGAAGCGTTTCTCAAAATCAGCTCTCTAACTTTTGGAGTTACTGATAACACTTCGTAAATCGCAACACGTCCCTTATAACCAGTATTGTTACAAGTCTCGCATCCTTTACCATGGTAAACTTTTATCCTCTCTGCCGAAGCAGGAGCAAAACCACAAGCAACTAACTCGTCTGGAGTGGCCTTTCTTTCTTCACGACAATTAATACAAATTTTTCGACAAAGCCTTTGGGCCACAATCACGTTCAAAGCGGCGACGACCAGGAATGGCTCAATACCCATATTCAGGAGACGAGTCACAGTTGCTGGGGCATCGTTTGTATGAAGGGTCGATAAAACTAAATGTCCGGTCAGTGCTGCCTCAACAGCAATCTCTCCCACTTCTAAATCTCGGATCTCACCAACCATGATGATGTCAGGATCCTGACGAAGGAAAGCTTTAAGAGCTGTCGCAAAGGTTAAGCCGACTTCTTTACGGACGTTAACCTGATTAATACCTTCCAGGTTAAATTCCACAGGATCTTCTGCAGTGGAAATATTGTTATCAGGAGTATTTAAATCCGCTATGGCGGAATAAAGTGTTGTCGTTTTCCCTGAACCCGTTGGACCGGTTACCAGACACATACCGAAGGGACGATGAATTCCTTCTTTAAACACATCTAACTGCTTTTGCTCAAAACCGAGCTTAGTCATATCAAGCTGAAGATTAGATGAATCTAAAAGTCGCAAAACAATCTTCTCACCAAATAAAGTTGGTAAAGAAGAAACGCGGTAATCAATGGGGTTAGCGCCAATTAAAAGCTTAATACGCCCATCTTGTGGCTTTCTTTTTTCGGAAATATCCATCTGAGACATAATTTTCAAACGTGATAACACTGGGGCCATCATACTCTTAGGAGGCTGGGCCACTTCGACCAGGTTACCATCAATTCGAAATCTGACACGAAAGACTCTCTCATAAGGTTCAACGTGAATATCGGAAGCTTTTTTTACGAAGGCTTCCGCCAGCAGACGGTTTACAAATGTCACAACGTCGTCCGAGATATCTTCTGCTTTGATATTTTCTTCAGTCGCAGTACTTGCAGTAACTTCTTGAATATTATTAATTAAATCATCTACTGAATCTTTGATGCCGCTATAAAGCTTCCGCCAGGAAGAGATGTTGGTCAGAATGAATTCAGTTTGTTTCTTAAAAACATCTGAAAGTTCTTTATTAGCTTCTGCAATAACACTTGGATCAAAAGTGGCCAGAGTGATCTTCGTTGCTGTTTTCTGTATTGGTATCGAACGGTACTTTACGACTAATCTTTTTTTAAGGATTGAAAGTGTGTCCGCTGGGACTTTAGCATTCCGAAGATCGATAAAAGTAACGCCAAATTTTTCTGAACAAATTTTCGCGAATTTATTTTCATCGAAGTAGGGCATCTGTAAAAGTTCAAACTCATTGATCTCATCATCTCTACCCATAGAGAGACGGCGCAACTCTTTTAATGTTGCCATCCCTGTATTTGTTACGATTTCAATGAACTCTTTGCGAATCATGAATTAAATAACCCCTTAATAGTATGTACTATCTTTCGGATTATTCATTACTTAAGTTTAGGGATTACTTCGTTCCAAAATTTTATGGCAGCTCTTGCTTGTAATTCGAGCATTTCTTGACCATCAGAGTAGGATTTAACCTGCGAAACAATATGCTGATGAGAGGGGAAATTGTAATTATAGTCCCAGAATAATTCTTTACCAGAGAACCGCCCCTGAAAAACAAAAGCCCTGGAACAGGCGTTGATGATTAATATCTGACTATTTTCTTTGGATAAAGCCGAGAAGTCCATTTGTTCGAGATCTGGATGCTTTTTTCGATAGAACTGCCGGTAGGGAATAGATAAGCTTTCTGCCACAAGCTGGGTCATCTTTCCCATTACTCCATCGCCTAGAATAACAAGTTCCAGATGAGGATGTTGCCTTAAGTAACGTTTGAGGATTTCATCCACTGCCAGAAGATCGGTATTGGTAGCGAACACCTCATTACCAGCAAACGCCAGAGTGTTGACTGCGGCGATCTTCTTAACTAAAGGGGACTCGATTTTGACCTGGTCTATAAAATGGGTCTTATAGGGCGAGGTTATATTTAAACCATCAAGTTTCTCTTGGAAGAATTTTAAAGGGGGTATTTCTCGTTTTTCTGAGTATGGGAAGAGCTCATATGAAGTGAGTCTATCACCCAAAAAGTCACGATATAACTTGGGAGAGAGTGAATGCGCTATCGGGTATCCCAATAATCCTAGTTTCAATGGTCCCTCATATATTCACGAGCAGTTTGAATATCAGATTTTATTTGATCGATTAATGCATTAACTGTCGAGAATTTTTTTTCATCCCGGATCTTTTTTAAAAATTGAATATCCAGAACTTCACCATAAATATCTGAATCAAAATCAAAGAGATTCGTTTCAATGGAAAGTTGGTCACTATCTTTAAAAGTGGGATTATTGCCGATATTAGTGACCGATTGATAAGTCATACCCTTATAAATTGTTCGGGTCACATAGACGC
>JAEYUK010000152.1 GCA_023432655.1 Pseudomonadota bacterium
AGCTGCTGTTGATGGAGTAAAATGCGCTCTCAGTATTCTCAATCAAGAAGGCCTTTTGTCCGAAGTTTAACTCGTCAAATAAAAATTTTTGCTTTAGAGTGTTCGGATTCAAAAAAAAGGTATCAAACGTATGAATTTAAAGAACATCGCCGTCGTTGCTCACGTTGACCATGGTAAAACTACTATGGTGGACCAACTTTTAAAGTACTCTGGAACATTCTCTGCTCACGAACAAGTGGCCGAACGTGTAATGGATTCAGGAGAGTTGGAACGTGAACGTGGTATTACCATTAAAGCTAAGAACTGTGCGATTCGCTGGAAAGGAACTAAGGTTAACCTTCTGGATACTCCTGGTCACGCCGACTTCGGTGGTGAAGTAGAACGTTCTCTCATGATGGTTGATGGTATTCTTCTTCTGGTTGATGCCTCTGAAGGTCCTCTTCCTCAGACACGTTTTGTTCTTACAAAAGCCGTTGAGCGCGGAATTCGCGTAGCGGTGTTCATCAATAAAGTTGACCGTCAGGATGAGCGTATTGATGAAGTTAGAAGTGAAGTAGAAGATCTTCTTTTAGAGATCGCTTCTAACTCTGGTCTTGATATGGATCTGGATATTCCATTCTATTACGGCTCTGGCCGAAATGCTTATGCTTCTCAAGATAAGAATCGTCGTGAAGGGAACATGGATCCTCTTTTAGACTTCCTCGTTTCTGATTACTACCCGTCTCCAAATTTCGATAAAGAAGGTCCGGCCCAGTTACTGGTAACAAACCTTTCTTACTCAAACTACCTTGGGACTCTCATGGTAGGACGTATCCAACGCGGTAAAATTGAAAACAATAAACAACTTGCCCACATTAATGCTGAAGGGAAGGTTAAAAACTTTAAAGTAACTTCTCTGCAAATCTATGATGGTCTTGGAATGGCAACAGTAGACACTGCTGAAGCTGGTGAGATCGTTATTATCTCTGGTCTTGAACACGGCGATATTGGTGACACTCTGGCTGCTGCCGATAAACCAGAAGCACTCCCTCGTATCGAGGTTGAGCCACCTACGGTTTCGGTTCAAGTTTCTGTTTCAACTTCTCCAATGTCTGGTCGTGAAGGGGAATACCTTACTTCTCGTAGACTTGAAGAGTTCTTAATCGATGCTATTCGTAAAAACGTTTCTCTAAAATATGAACCAACTGAAGATCCAAAAGTTTTCATCCTGAAGGCCCGCGGTGAGCTACAAGTTGCAGTTGTGTTCGAAGAAATTCGTCGTGCTGGATTTGAGCTGATGATTGCTCGCCCACAAGTTATTACCAAAGAAATCGACGGCGTTTTAATGGAACCATTTGAGCGTCTAGTCTTAGACGTACCTGATGATTCAACTGGTGCCATCACTGAAAAGATGGCGTCTCGTAAAGGTCGCCTAGAAGCGATGCAACCATTTGGTGAAGGCCGTACTCGTATGGAGTTCCACGTTCCGTCTCGTGGTCTCATTGGTTACCGCTCAACTTTCCTGACTGATACTCGCGGCCAGGGTTTAATGTCTTCTTACTTTGTTGGTTATGAACCACATGTTGGAAAAATGCTTGCTCGTCAAAATGGCGCACTTATTTCTGACCGCGCTGGTAAAATCACTCCATATGCTCTTTTTAATCTTCTTTCGTCAGGTAGACAGTTTGTTCTTCCTACTGAGCAGACTTATGAAGGTCAGGTAGTAGGTGAGCACACCCGTCCAAACGATCTAAACGTAAACGTCTGTCGTGAAAAACATCTTTCATCAGTGCGTACCGCTGGTAAGGATGAGAATATTATTCTTCCACCAATCCCTCCAAGAACACTTGATTGGGCACTTGACTGGATTGATGATGATGAGTGGGTAGAAGTTACTCCAAAAAATATTCGAATCCGCAAAAAAGAACTTAATCAAAACATGCGTAAAGTAACTCGCTAAAGTATCAGGGGCCTTTCTAAGGCCCCTTTTTTTTATCTCTACTTCGTATCCTCCTTGTTACAATAAGTCGTGCAGGAGGATATTATGAAACTTATATTAATCGCCTCTTTGACTCTCGGATCTGTAGCCTTTGGTGAGGATTATTACCGGAACGATGGCCGCTCTCTGCCAGAAACCTTAGAAGAAAAAAGTAATAAGACCACCGGCCCGGTGGGACCTACAACCAGTAGATCGGGGATTCTTAATAGTTCAGAAATAACCCCGGACGAGATTAATCCTTCTCTTAATCCGCCCCCATCTAGTGACAAAGAACTCATTGAAGGGACCACTTTAACAGCGCCGAAAGATCCAAGTCGAAAGTTTGATCCGGGTGGAGACTCGGAACTGATTGAAGCTCAGGAAGAGAGTCCGATGGATTATAGTACGACTCCGGAAAAGAGGGGTAAGCCGAGTAAAGAACCCGGTCAATAGGAGTTAAAGTTTTGCCCTGATAATTCCGAAAGGTATTTCAGGGGGAACTATGAAATTCATTATCCTATCGGCTTTACTAATATCTTCCTTCGCCTGGGCGAAAGGTCCTCGCGAGAATTTTAATAAACTTCTTATGGAAGATGTGAAATCCGATATAAAGAAAGATGAAGATAAGTTTCGCGTAAAGCCTTCTCGTGGGCCTGCTTCAGTTGAATCGGAAGTTGCTCCCATTCCTCATAAAGAGTCTCCCATAGAAAAGAAAGACAAAGTCATTGGCCCGGAACGTTGGTAGGGGCCAATTCAAAGTCGTTAAAATCAAATCCTGGTGAAACGGTACAGCCAACAAAGGCGTACTGACTGCCTTCGGGTAAGTAGGCACCAAACCAAGTACCAGCAGGCACAACATACTGACTCAGTTGTCCTCGTTTAAAATCATTTCCTAGAACAGTTTCTTTGATTGATCCGTCGATTGATTTCTCATAAACGATGAGTGGGTCACCGGCATAGAAATGCCACATTTCATCAGACTTAATCCGGTGAAGGGAAGAACTCTGACCTTTTTCCAAAAGATAAAAAATACCAGTTGCAACCGAGCGCTCACCCCGTGAAGTGTGGGTTATTTCCAGAGAGCGATAGGTCTCTTTAAAGTACCCTCCCTCGGGGTGAGGGAGCATTTGATAAAACTCGATTAGCTCGGCTGCTTTGGTCATAGTTTACTTTAATAGCTTGCTTAAGAAATCCACCGGAACTGGGAAAAAAGTTGTGGAACTATTATTTGATCCGGCAATTTCTCTCATCGTTTCCAGGAATCTTAGGGTAATAGCATCTTTCTGCTCACCAAGGACCTGAGCCGCTTCAGCGAGCTTCTTAGAAGCTTCGAATTCACCCTGAGCAGAGATAATTTTAGCTCTCTTCTCACGCTCGGCCTCAGCTTGTTTGGCCATTGCTCTTTGCATTTCAACCGGAAGGTCGATCGCTTTAACTTCAACGTTTGTTACTTTAATTCCCCACGGCTCAGTTAATTCATCAAGGATCCCTTGAAGTTTTCCATTGATGACATCTCGGTGAGCAAGAATTTCATCTAGTTCATACTGACCCACGACTGATCTTAGAGTGGTCTGAGCAATCTGAGCGGTTGCATGATAAAAGTTTTCAACCGAAATGATCGCATGCTCAGGATGACTTACTTTAAAATAAACGACAGCGTTAACTTTCAAAGTAACGTTATCTTTTGAAATAATATCCTGGCCCGGAACATCCATTGTCACGAGACGAAGATCGACCTTGGCCATCTTCTCGAGCCCTGGGATCAGGATGATAAGACCTGGTCCGCGAACTCCAGAGAACTTTCCGAGACGGAAAATAACACCTCTTTCATATTCGTTAAGAATTTTGAAAGTACTGAAGAGAATCAGAGCAATAAAAACAATAAATGGTAAAAAGGTCAGAGACATGAGTACTCCTTATGAAATTTAAGTTTCTTTTGTTATCTTTAAGTGAAGAGTTTTAGGATTTACTTCTAAAACTCTAATTGTTTCATTGACCCGAAGTTCCACGTCAGAGGAAGCTCTCCAGATTTCTCCACGAACTTTAACCTGATATTCTGAGGAACCTAACAGGGAAAGGACTGATCCGGTCGCACCAACAGGAAGAAAAAAGTCATTGGTCATTTTTTGTTTTTTCTTATCATTGATCATGTACCAGATGATTAAACCAATGGAGACGACCACTCCCAGAAGCGAAGAAATAATGGCCGGATATTGAATGCTGATAAATCCCCCTTCGCCGTGAAATAAAAACAATGAGCCCATGGTAAAGGATATAAGACCTGCAACAGTCAGGATGCCGTAGCTAATGATGAAAATTTCCAGAATGAGAAGAAATACTCCCAAAATGATAAGTCCCATTGAGCCCCAGTCCAGAGGGAGAACTTGAAATGAAATGGCCGCAAGAATTAAAAACGTAAGCCCAACTGAACCGGCAATAAATCCACCAGGGGCCTGAAACTCAAAATAGATGAGAGCGATACCAATTAAAAAAAGAATATAAGCGGTAGTGGGATTGGCCAGAACTTCTAAAATTTTTTGTCCGGCAGTCTGTTCATAATACTTGATCGCCACATTGTTTCTAATTTCGACGAGTTCTTTTTCCCCACTGAGGTTAATCGTTTTTCCCTGAATCAGCGGAAGAATTTCATTCTCATGGGAAATAACACCATCAATGATGCCGGCCTTCATGGCTTCTTGGTCAGTAAAAGACTCAGCTTCTGTGATCATTTTTTCAAAAGGGGCCGAAGGTCTGTTACGTGACTGACTTAAAGAACGGACTAAAGCCGTCAGGTCGTTCATGGCCTTCTTGCGGGCATCACCTTCTTGCAGGTCTTCGCCCAGACCCACCGGAGTTGCCGCTCCCAGATTTGTACCAGGTGACATAAAAATAAAATGGGCACTGGAAGCAATGATGGCACCGGCACTGGAAGCAGAAGCTCCTTCAGGTGTAATCCAGACCGCAAAGGGTCTTTTTTCTCGTCCTACGAGGGTGATGATATCTTTGGTGGTAGAGACAAGTCCCCCTGGTGTGTTAAGCCTTAGGACTATTAAAGTTGATTTTGGTGTCTGCTTAAAATTCTGTTTGAGGTAATCGTAGGTCGCAGGTGTGATAGCGGAATTAACGGACAATATACTTAACTCGGATATTTCTATGCCCCAGGCTTGCCCGGAAAAAGGCAAAACACTCAAGACAAAAACTAAAATCTGGAGTAAAATTCGCTTTCTCATAAGTCCCACTAGAGTAGATAAAAAAGTCTGTAGGGACAAGTCTAAAAGGAATAACTGTGGCATCGCGAAAACTTAAATTTTTTATTGGAACTATTCTTAACCCCCAGGATGATCAGAACTGCGATTTTTACGCACATGGCTTATTGGTCACTGACGAGGGAAAGATTAGAGATCTTCTTCCTTTAGAAAAAGGTGTTAAAAAGTACGCACCTTTAATGAATCCCAAAAACACAGTGGATTTTGGCGAGTCTCTCATCTTGCCAGGGTTTTATGATATGCACTTTCATTGGGTTCAGGATGATGTTCGTGAAATGCCTAAAGACTCTCTCTTAGAGTGGCTTGAGAAGTACACTTTCCCGACTGAAATGAAGTTTAAAGATAAGAAATACGCTAAGCTTAGAGCGGAGCAATTCTTTAAGAAACTGATTAATCACGGAACTGTTGGTGGTGCCTGTTACAGCTCGATCCATGAACATGCGGTTGATGCGGCCATCAAGATGGCAAAGGGGCATTTTGTTATAGGTAACGTGCTCATGAATATGAATTCTCCGGAAGAATTGACCCAGACTGAGGATGAAGCTCTAAAGTTAACGAAACGTTTGATTGAAAAGCATAATAGAAAACATTGTTTCACTCCGCGCTTTGCCATCACTACTACCCCAAGAGTCATGAAAGAGGGGAGTAAAATGGCCGATAAAGCGAAATGTTTTAAACAAACCCATCTTTCTGAGACGCCTTCGGAAATCGAGTTTGTTCTTTCGATTTATAAGAAGCTACCGGGGTTTGAAAAAGTTAAAAGTTATACCGAAATTTATGAGAAAACCGGCATGCTAGGAGAGAGATCTCTCATGGGCCACGGTATTCATCTTTCTCCAAAAGAATTAAGTGTTCTAAGTAAGACCAAAACTTCAGTGATCCACTGTCCAACGTCAAATGCTCCGATCAAAGAGAAAGGTCTCGGATCAGGGCTTTTCGATTTTAAAAAAGTTGAAAAAGCAAAAGTGAGATGGGCACTAGGGTCAGATATTGGCGGTGGTCCGTTCCTTTCCATGTTTGATGTGATGAGAAGTTTTGTGGATCAGCATCAGAAGAAAGGCCACAAGAGTGCTACTTTTGTTAAGGCCTTGTATCGTTCTACCCTGGCCGGAGCAGAGATCCTTGGTAAAGGAAAAGTTTCTGGTAATCTCAACAAGGGAAAAGAGGCGAGCTTTATTGTGGTCCCCGTTTCGGCTAAGAAATTTCCCGTAACCTCTGAGGAAGCCTTAGCTGCTGTCATTAAGCCCCTTAGTAAAAACCGAGAGATGTACCAAGAACTTATTTCGGCTGTGTATTTAAATGGGCAGAAGATTAAAGAGTAGCCTCCAAATTTTGGCAAAAAAGCGAAAGCGCTAAGCAAGGAGGCAATTGAGTTTGCCTCCTTAACTCTCGGAACTAATTGAAGGTTAAGAGAATCAAAAGTAGTTACGGATCATTGGCCTCATAATGACGGATGTTTTCAATCCGATGGAGTAGAATGATGAAAGCGAAAGTTCTCTATATCGACGATGAATTGGATCTGCTCGATTTAGCGGCAAGTTTTTTTGAAGATGAAAAACTTCCCATCCAAACTTGTTCAGACTTTCATCAAGCTCTAGAGCTCATTCGTAAGCATCAATATGACATCATTATTTCGGATGCGAAAATGCCTTCAGGGAGTGGTCATGAGCTTTTCTCCTTAATCAAGAAGGAAGGCCTGTTTAAAGGTAAATCTATTCTGGTAACAGGTCATCTCGAAGAAAATCAGCAACAAATTGATTACGATCTGATTCTCTACAAACCTATTATGTTTCAGGATCTGGTTGATACTGTGAAAAGGATGCTAGAAAGTTAGTTCCAGAGTAATTGGACAATGGTCCGATCCTTTGACTTCCGGTTGAATGGAAGCACTCTTCACTTTCGGCAACAAGTCCGGGGTGATGAAAAAATAATCAATCCGCCATCCAATATTTCTGTCTCTCACTCCTGGTCGATTACTCCACCAAGTATAGGCACCAGTCTTTTCGGGATTTAAGTGACGATAGATATCTATGTAACCGGCAGCTATAAATTTATCCATCCAGGCACGCTCGTGGGGAAGGAATCCTGTGGTTTTCTGATTTGTTTTAGGATTGGCCAGATCAATCTCTCTATGGGCGGTGTTAAAGTCCCCGGTGATGATCACCGGTTTTTTCTTTTTTAACTCTTCCATTCTCGCGAGAACGTCGTCACAGAATTCAAGTTTAAAAGGGACTCTGTTGTGATCACGCTGGCCATTCGGGAAGTAGCAGTTTAAGAGGAAAAAATTCTCCAATTCATGAATCAGCACTCTTCCTTCGGAATCAAAACAATGTTTTTCCAATTTTTTGGTGTCAAGGATTTTCGACCGAGAAAAAGTTGCAACACCTGAATAACCTTTTTTTTCAGCAGAACTATGAAAAATCTCATGTTCCTTCATCTCACGTATTTCTGAGGGAAACTGCTCATAATCGGCTTTTGTCTCTTGTAGGCATACGATATCTGGTGATTCCCTAGTGAACCATTCAAGAAATCCTTTATTGTAAACAGAGCGTATACCATTGACGTTCCACGAAATTAGCTTCATAAAAAATATTCCCAGTTAGTTTCAAAATAAAAGGTCCGATAAGATAGATAATAATTTTTTTATGAATGGTGAATGACATTCTAAGAAAAATGAATATTATTTTGATTCTCGCCACAACCTAGACGGAGAACACATGCGTTGCTTTAAGAACATTGCTCAGCTTATTCGTACGAAAAGAATGAATCATCCTAAGGGTTATTCGCAATCAGAACTTTCACATCTTCTTGGTTACAAGAATGGTCAATTCATCTCTAACGTTGAACGCGCTCTTTGTAATATTCCATTAAAGATGCTTCGTAAGGTTTCAGAAGTTTTAGATATCACTCCAGAAGAACTTAAAACTGCTATTCTGAAAGATCAGGAAGAAACTCTTAATAATTATCTTTTCAATATCAAGCCTTCTAAGAAAGATAGTAAAACAACAGAAGTACAATCTACTGCTATGGCCTCTGAGTATCTTGCTACAGGCACTGATAGTAACTAATTCAAAAAATTTATTGATGATTAAATGAAAAGGTCAGGCTATGCCTGACCTTTTAGTTTGAGATAGTCCTCGTAGGTTCCGACAGATTCTTCTGTGTCGTCCTTATACTCTTCAAAAGCCTCTTTTTGAGAATCTTTGAAGTGTGGATCTTCTACTTCTTCCGGAGCAACTTCTACAGTGGCTTCATCCGGATTTAATCCATGATTTGAAGAGTAGGTAAGATCTTTTTTATAGCGTTCTGTTTTACGTTTTTCTAAGGCTTCTCTCTGCCATGGCTCAAGACCGGCTTCAAAACGTCTTAGATGCTCAATACTGTCGTAAAAGTTTTTTTCAAGCTTATAGAGCTGTCTTTCATCCACACGGTTAAAGTACTCGTAGTACTTTCTACGGGTAATAAGGTGTTGCTCTAAAAGATTATCATACTTAACCAGCACCTGATTCGTTGTCAGAACGCGGCCACTTCCGCGGCGTCTGGAACCGGATTGGTGGGAGCGGTTACGGTTCTCAGCGGAACCAGGTCTTGGACCCGGGGCCTGTGGTCTTGGACCGCCTGGCTGGCGATTCTGGCCTTCTGAAGGGGCATTACCCGGAGCTTGGGCATTACTTCCGCCTCTATTGCCCCCACGGTAACGTCTACGGCGGTTACCACCGCCTCCGCCTTGATTATTTGATCTATTCTGCGAGTCCTGCACAGGCTTACCTCGATAAAAAACTGATATGATCTTAATACTATGCTTCACAATAAGATTTTGTCTAGGCAGGACGAATAAAAGGTGAGAAAGGGAGCCACTTCCACTATAATAAGCCCATTAATTTAACTCGCGTTTGGGAGGTTGTTATGGCCAAGAGAAGAGTAAAAGTTGCAGTAACCGGAGCAGCCGGACAAATTGGATATGCCTTACTTTTTAGAATCGCATCTGGGCAAATGTTTGGCTCAGAAACAGAAGTTGAACTTCAATTATTAGAACTAGAGCAAGCTCTACCTGCTTTAAAAGGTGTAGCGATGGAGTTGGAAGACTGTGCTTTCCCACTTCTTAAAAATATTGTTCTCACATCTGACCTAAATACCGCTTTCAAAGATGCTAATTGGGTTGTTTGCGTGGGCTCAGTTCCTCGTAAAGACGGAATGGAGCGCGCTGACCTTCTTAAAATCAATGGCGGTATCTTCACTGCCCAAGCTAAAGCTGTTGAGAAGAGTGCTGCTTCAGACGTGAGAGTATTTGTTGTAGGTAACCCTTGTAACACGAATGCCCTCATTGCCATGAATAATGCTAAAGGCATCCCTGCTGATAGATTCTTCGCTATGACCACTCTTGATGAGAACCGTGCTAAGACTCAGCTTGCACAAAAAGCTGGTGTTGACGTCACTTCCGTTAAAAACCTTACGATCTGGGGTAACCATTCGGCCACTCAGTATCCGGATTTCTATAATGCCACCATCAATGGTAAAGCTGTAACAGATGTGATCTCTGACCTTGAATGGTTAAAAGGTGATTTCATTAAAACAGTTCAACAACGTGGTGCTGCTATTATTAAGGCCCGTGGAGCTTCTTCTGCCGCTTCAGCTGCCAATGCTGTGGTTGATGGGATTAGAAACCTTGTGACTGAAACTCCGGCCCTTGAAACTTTCTCCATGTGCTTATCTTCCAATGGTGAGTATGGAGTAGATAAAGGACTTATTTGCTCTTTCCCTTGCCGAGTTGAAAACGGCAAAATCAAGGTCGTAGAAGGCATTAAGCATAATGAATTTGGTCAAGAAAAGTTCATGCTGTCGGTGGAAGAGCTTCGTGGCGAGCGCGATACCGTTAAGTCACTTAATTTAATCTAGTAAATACTACACAGAAGGGTCCAAAGCTTAACGCTTAGGGCCCTTTTTCCTTGTCAGAGCCCCCGGGATTCCCTATAACAAGCTCTAATTTTTTTGTGAGGGCTAATCATGAACAAAATGCAGGAAACTATTAAGCTTTCTGGGTTTAATAATTTAACGAAAATTTTGTCGTTTAACTTTTACGACTTTTGCATCGCTATGAACGAAAAGCAAAAGCAGGACTATATCAATTACATTCATAGTAAGTATTGCGCTGAGAACATCGCTAAGATCGCACGTACTGTGTGTGAGATTATTGAGGCCAATATTCTTTCTGAAACAGTTCAGGACTATGAACCTGTTGGTGCGTCTACGATGACTTTAATGTCTGACATTAAAGGCGGCGGTAATTGGGAAATGGGTAAAGAGGGGAAGGCCGCAGTAAACATGCACCTTGATAAATCCCATATTACCACTCACACCTACCCAGATGCTTCTGACCCTGAAGGTATTTGTACTTTTAGACTGGATCTTGATGTTGCTACTTGCGGGGAAATCATTCCTCTTAAGGCCTTGAACTATATGTTCGAAGTCTTCGAGTGTGACGTGGTCTATATCGATTACGTTGTTCGTGGATACACTCGTCTAGAGAATGGTAAGAAAATTTATAACGACCATTACTTCAATTCGATTCAGGACTTCATCAAGAAAGAAACACTGGATCTCTATCAGTATCGTCAGGACATCAACATTGCCCATGATAATATCTGGCAGACGAAGCTTATGATTAAGCCAATGGGTCCAGAGAATTATCTTCTAGATCCGAATGACAGAAATCACCCTGATATTGATCACAAGATGAAACTTCTTAATCAAGAGATGAGAGAAGTTTTCCATTTAAACTAATTCAGCAGTTATTCCAATGTTCCGAGGGGAGAGTTCTTCATTGAAGAATTCTTCCACTCGAACTTTATAGCCTTGTTCTTCCAGATAAATGGCCCGATCGAGTAAGAGGTAGAGTTCCAGGACTCTTCCCAAGGCATTCCGCACGAGTCCTGCCATCAGCATGCGTTCAATGAGGATTTGTAATTCCGGTTTTTGAAAGAATAAATTTAATTCTTCCAGCGTATGCTTGGGAGTGAGATTGATTCTTTTAAACTGCTCCAGAGCGTAGTGACCAAAAGTTTCATCATAGAGTTTAGGGGATGAATTCCCCAGGGTGACTAGTTCTTTCATGTCATAGTGATCGTGCAGAAGAATATGAATAGCGTAACGGTAAAACTTCACTTTAAGTTTTAAATCGTATTCTTTCTCCGGCATTTTATTGTGAGCACGGCAGGAAAGGGTCAGGGCGAATTTATTCATCCACAGTTTGCCATGCTCTTTGGCAAATTCAGATATGTTTTGCAGGTCAGGGGCCTGGTAGAGATTATGGTAACAGCACCCGAAATTAATGAGGGCCGGAACTTTTTGATGAGAACTGACTCTGATGATATCCAGGGCGAGCCGGCCGCAGGTGTGAAGACCAATGGGCATAACCTCAGAGTTAAGAAGTTTTGTGAACTCCGAATCCGGGCCAACTTTTAAATTTTTGTACTCAACTTTACCTTCTCCATAACGAGACTTACCC
>JAEYUK010000186.1 GCA_023432655.1 Pseudomonadota bacterium
AAATTGGCCCCTCTTTGAGTCTCACCCTTCGGAGTCATAAGTTTTGGTGCTTTGTTGTAATCGTAATAACAATCGAGATCAAAATTTTGGTCCGTATCTAAGTAGGCCTTAGTCACCCTTTCGGCGAAGGTTTGTCCATAAACGGGGGTTACCAGGAGAAGCGCTAATAAGGGGAAGATATTAAGGGTTTTCATGAAGGGTTCATACTAGGCTTCCTCCCGGCTTTCAAGCAGAGGAGGGAGGTGAGGAAAAATTTATAGGATATCTTTGTTTAGTTGTTGCGCCGTGTAAATCCTCAAGATTCTTGGATAACTGAGTATTTGGGTGTTAGACTTTATAGCATTCACAACAAGGATTAATTATGAAAACTATTCTCACCCTCGTTTTACTAACGTCTTTAGTCGGATGCGCAGGCAATAAGGCCGCTCGTCAGGAAGTTCAAGAAAAAGTTTCTCAGGAGCAGGTTACCGGTGGCCGGGATTTCTTTAACAAGATCCTGGAAATTATTAATTCTTCTGAGACCTTAAATGCTGATCAGAAGCAAAAACTTCGCGTACTCGTTTCAGAAATTGGCCAAAAAAATAAGACCCTTCACCATGAGTCCTTCAAGCTCCGTTCAGTACTACTAAAAGAACTTGTTTCCGGAAATGTGCATCAAAAAGAAGTGCGTATCTTGAAGAAGAAAATTAAACAAGCTGAGTCTGAAAGAATCGCTAATATTTTTACTGCCATCGATAAGGTTTCGGCCATTGTGTCGAATGATCCTGGGCGTGAAAAAATCATGCAAGAGTTTCTTCAAATCGACCACATTCGCGATTAATTTTTCTCACCAGGAAAGACTCATGAAGCAGTCTTTCCTGGATTCCGTTCTTTGATTCAAAAACTCCCTGTAGTAGACTAAATCCCATGAAAAAACCATTTACACCTCCTGCTAATGTTAAAGAAGTTCTCGAACGCTTAAACCGTCCCAAAACGGCGATCATCACCGGCGGAATGCCCTATGCCAATGGCCCTCTTCATTTAGGACACCTGGCCGGTGCTATGGTTCCACCGGATATTATGGCCCGTTATATGCGGATGTTGATAGGCCCTGAGAACGTGTTGTTTGTGAGTGGGAATGATGACCATGGTTCTACTTCAGAAGTGGCGGCCCTGAAAGCAGGAATGCCGATACGTGCTTTCATTGATTCCATTCATGATAAGCAGGTCTCCACCATCAAGCGCTATGGGATTTCTTACGATATTTTCTCTGGTACCTCTCAACCGGATTGTTTTCCTACCCACAAAGAAACTTCCCAGGAGTTTATGACGGCCCTTTGGAAAAACGGAATGCTTGAGAAGAAAGTCACTAAGCAGTGGTTTGATCCCAAGTTAAACCGCTTTCTCCAGGATAGAAACGTTACTGGAAAATGTCCTAATCCAAATTGTACCAATGAAACGGCCTACAGTGATGAGTGCGAAGTTTGTGGAACTCAATATGACCCTTCGGAACTTATTAATCCGAAATCATCTTTAAGTGACGCTACTCCTATTTTAAAAGACACTGCTCACCTGTGGCTTAATATGTGGAAGGTTTCAGACCAACTTTTAGAGTGGATTAAATCCAAGCAAAACAAATGGCGTAAAGGTGTCTTTAACGAAGTTTTTGAAACCGTTCAACCGGCCTTTCAGTTTGATAATACCCATGAAGGGACCTTTAAAGAAATGCGAGCGACTTTACCTAAACATAAAAGTCGTTACGCTCCTGGAAAGAAGGTCGTGGTTCAGTTTGAAAATAAAGCAGATTTCAATTCCGGACTTGAGGCCTTCAAGACCCAGGGGATTCCTTGTCAGCTTCTCGATGGTTGGGCCCATCGCTCTATTACTCGTGATGTGACCTGGGGGATTCCTGTACCTGCAGAGATTGATCCAGAGATGAAAGAGAAAACTCTTTATGTCTGGCCGGACTCTCTCATCGCTCCGATTTCTTTTACCAAGGTGGCCCTTAAGAATAAGGGACGTGATCCAAAGGAGTATGAGCGCTTCTGGAAAGATCCTGAGGCGAAGATATATCAGTTCTTGGGTCAAGATAACGTGTACTTCTATGTCCTGATGCAAGGGGCGATGTGGTTAGGAACACAAAAAGAAATTAACCGCCTTCCTGTTCAAAATGAATTTACTCTCACAGATGTTTTCAGTGTCTTCCATCTTATGGTGGATGGTGAAAAAATGAGTAAGTCGCGTGGGAATTTTTATTCGGGAGATCAGCTGACTGAAGAAATGGGATTTGATCCAGATCAAATCCGTTACTTCCTTTCTACTTTAGGACTTCCGGAGAAACAGTCAAATTTTGACTTTGAAACTTTTAAAGAGAGAAACAAATTTCTGGCAGGCCCAATGAATGCGGCCATTGAAAAACCTATCTCCGCCGTTCACACTCGCTTTGAAGGCCAGGTTCCAGATGGAAAACTTTTGGAAAAAGCCGAAAAAGAAACAATGAAGATTGTTCAACTCTATGTGAAGAATATGGAGAAGGCGGAGTACTTAACACTTCTTGGGCAAATTGAAAATTACGCCCGCTTGATCAATAGCTTCTTCGTTCAGTATAAGCCCCATGATGACCGGGCTGAGCTAGATGGAAGAAAGGATGCTCTCTACAGTTCATTCTATATTTTAAAAAACCTCATGATCATGCTTTATCCATTCGCCCCTCAAACGATGGAAAGAGTGAGAGTGTCACTTAATCTTCCGGAGAGTGTTTTTACTTTGAATGAATTAGGAACTGGCATTCCGGCGGGTCATGTGATCGGTCAAAAACAACAATACTTTCCTGCAGTAGAAGGGGCCACTGAGTAGTGGCCCCTGGATTTAACTAGATACTGACCGGAGTGATGATAACATCTACCCGGCGATTCTGGGCACGACCCTGTGGCGTTTTGTTGGAGGCGAGTGGTTTCTCAAAACCAAAACCTTCGGCTTCAATGTCAGTCACCATCTCAGAAGCATTGGCCTCTAAGTATTTTTTGACTGCTTCGGCACGCTCTTCAGAGAGCTTTTGGTTTAGTTCCTTACCACCAGTTGAGTCCGTGTGACCTTCGACAATGACCTTACTTTGATCAAATTCTGAAATCACGTCCTCGACCTTTTTTAGGAGTGCAAAATTATCACCCTGAATGACTGCTTGTGATTTAGGAAATTGCAGTGCTTTCAGACGAATCACAAGCTTATCGCCTTGTTTATAAACTTCGGCTTCCTCAGGAGAAAAACGTTTTCTGGCGTCTTCGTAAACAGCATTGAGTTTTTGCTCTTCACTGAGTTGAGTATTCGTGGCGGAGAGTGATTCTGTGACCCCTTTTTCTCTCTCTAAAGCTTCTTGAGTGCGGGCGAGTCTTTCATCTTCCGCCTGCATTCTTAGAGCTGTCTCTTCAGGAGTGGCGGCAGTAAGCCCTCTCGCTGCTGCGGTCGTTCCTTCAAGCTTTCTTGCTTCTTCTAAGGCGACTGCTGAGTAGATTTCAATTTCCGCCGTGTTGTTACGATGCTTTGTAATAAAGAGATCCGCTTCTTTATATTTTTCATTGGCAGAGGCGAGAGTTTTAGGTGCGAGGTTTTGGGCCCCGTTTTTGACCGACTCATCGATTAAAAACCTGGCTTCTCCAAGGTGCTGCTTCTTAATAGCGGCAAGCTCTAAATCCAGGTAGGAAGTAATAAACTGCGCGCGTTTTTCTTTAAGCTTATCATCTTTATCATTTTCAATTTTAGTCGTTTCTTCTTTTATTTTTTTATCCAGATTAGCAAGTTGACCCGGAAGGAGAGTGTCGGCGTTTGCTGCCAGAGCGGCATCACGAGCGATAATGACATCACGAAGTTTTTCGCGGTTATCTTCGGCCATGTCCTTCGCCCGATCTAAATAGGCCTGCCCCAGGGCCACTTCTTTTAAGACTTTCTCTTTGGACTTATCATCTTTTTCCATCTTCCTGGCATTTTTAAGAGCGGTCTTCGCTTCTTTGTAACTCACAGGGGCCAAGATGTCGTACTCTTCACTTCTGGAGTTTTCAATGGCCATTTCAAGGTTACCTATCTCTTGTTTGGCATTGGCCGACTTAGGGAATTCTTTTATATCCGGCTTACTACTACAGGCGGTTAAACCAATCACAAGGCCTGCCACTAAGGTCAGATCCTTTATGTGTTTTCCAAATTTCATACGCACTCCTTGAAATTTTTAAACCTACAGAATGCATAGTGCAAGTTATGGACCAGAAATGTGTGCTATGCGAAGGATTTGAAAAGAGAGGAAAGAATTCAGAGTTAGTTGCTCTTTTCGGGGCAACTAACTCTGATGTTTAAAGGGACTTCATGTCGATGACGAAACGGTACTTAACGTCATTTTTTACCGTACGATCATAAGCTTCATTGATATTCTCTATATTAATCATCTCAACTTCTGAGGTGATGTTATGCTTCCCGCAGAAGTCTAAGAGTTCCTGAGTTTCTTTAACCCCACCAATGAGGGAGCCCGCAATCCTTCTTCGTTTCATGATCAGAAGACCTCCATGAAATTTATCCAGAAGCTCCACCGCCCCAACGATAACCATAGTGGCATCTCGTTTTAAAAGGTTTAGATAGGGATTGAGATCATGGTGGCGAGGGATAGTGTTTATCAGGAGATCAAATTTTTCCCGATACTTTTCCATCTGAGTTTGATCGGTAGAGATTAATACCTCATGGGCCCCAAGCTTAAGACCATCTTCCGCTTTCTTGGGAGAAGTTGTTACCATTACAACTTTGGTCCCCATGGCATGAGCGAGTTTCACTCCCATGTGGCCCAAACCGCCCAGACCAATAATACCTACTGTATCTCCGGGTTTAACATTCCATTGGCGAAGAGGGGACCACATAGTGATTCCTGCACATAGAACTGGTGCCACTGCCTTGGCGTCAAGATTTGTCGGGATTTTAAGAACAAAGTTCTCATCCACAACAATGGATTGGCTGTAGCCACCATAGGTGAAGCCTCCATGTTTTTTATCTTCACTATTATAGGTCGCGGTGAAACCATTTTCACAGTACTGCTCTAGATGGTCTTCACAAGAGGGACAGGTTTTGCAGGAGTCAACCATACAGCCCACACCGACAAGGTCTCCTGCTTTGTATTTGGTCACTTTGGGTCCGACAGAAGAAACGATGCCCACAATTTCGTGACCGGGAACGATAGGGTACTCAGTTCCTTCCCATTCGTTCCGGGCCGTGTGAATATCACTATGGCATACACCGCAGTAAGTGATGTCAATATTTACATCATAGTCGGACGGAGTACGTCTCGTAATGGAGAAGGGCTTAAGTTTTTCAGTGGCCGAAAAAGCAGCGTAGGCCTTAACTTGTGTCATAAATTTCTCCTAACTTTATTTTCTAAGGAAGGTCAGTAGTTCTTTCCAGGAAGCTTCATCGGCCACTTTATTATAGGCCAGTGGTAAATTGTATTTCTGGCCAATTTCCGTGGCCTTGGGGTTGGTGAAAGCATGAGTGGCACCCTGATAATTAATGACCTTGTAATTGGCCTTTAAATTTTTCATTTCTTTTTCAAACTGCGCGCGGTCTTTTGCCGGAACCATGGGATCGGCCAGACCATTAATGGCCAGAACGTCCGCTTTAATTCCTTCTGACTTTAGAGAGGAAGTCAGACCCCCATGAAAACTCACAACTCCTTTAACATCGGCTCCACTTCTGGCGAGGTTTAACGCTTGAGTTCCGCCGAAGCAGTATCCAATCACATAAATTCTTTCAGGATCTACATGAGGATTCTGACGGGCCATTTCGATATATTTATTAAGGCGTTCCACTCCCATCTCCGGATTCTGATAAAATGGAGTTGCAAGTGCCTGGGCTTCAGTCGGTGTTTCAACTGTCTTATTATTCCCGTAAAGATCCACTGCTAAGGTGGCAAAACCTTCTTGATTAAGCATCGCCGAACGGTTCATAAGATAAGGTGTTCGTCCCCACCATTCATGTACAATCACGACGAGAGGTATTTTTTCTTTAAACTCTTTAGGTAGTTGGACTTTAGCTTCATAAGCGACATCTTCTTCGATGAAACTTACCTGAGGAGAGTATGATTCCTTGGGCGATTTTTCTTTTTTCATGTGTCCACACGATGTAACAAGGAGACTGAACATTAGAGCACTTAAAGCTAGTTTCATATTTTCCCTCACTTAAAAAATGTTAACGAAGTTATTTTATCTAACTAATAGTGAGAGACAACGATAAACGTCTAACGAACCGCCTCCTTGTTATGCATTATAAGGATGAACTTGTTGTTTTGTCCGGCGTTGAACCTCTGAAGACCGATTCTATCTCAAGCTCTTCATAGTTTCTTATGATGGCGTGGGCCAATGAAGATGCCGATTGAGGATTTTGACCGGTGATGAGACGTCCATCTACAATCACTTTATCGCTCCAGTTTTCTCCAGCTTCGAAATGGCCCCCTCTTTCTCGTAAGCGGGATTCCAGCATGAAAGGAACAATTTTATCTTTTTTTACTTCCTTCTCTTCCGCATCAGTAAAAGAGTTTACCTTTTTGTCTTGGACCAGGTAACTGCCGTCAGAAAGCTTTACATTCACTAGCGCTGATGGCCCATGGC
>JAEYUK010000305.1 GCA_023432655.1 Pseudomonadota bacterium
TTATTGATCTCATCCATTTTAGGTTCCGTGGCCCACATACCGAGGAGTTCAGTGATTCTTCTATCAAGACCCTGATCATGAAAAGCTTTCGGAACTTTATAAATCAAATCCAAATCAATGGACTGAAAAACATTCTGCTTAGGAATATTACAAAAAAGAGAAATTTTTTCCAGAATTGAGGTATCAATGGCCCGATCCGCCCGGCAGATAATGATTTGCGGGAAGAGACCGATTGAACGCATCTCTTTTACGGAATGCTGGGCCGGTTTTGACTTCAATTCTCCAGCGGCTTCAATATAAGGAACCAGGACTAAATGGATAAAAAGAACATTCTCCGTACCAACATCTAAGGCGAACTGTCTGATCGCTTCCATGAATGGAAGTGATTCAATATCCCCTACTGTCCCGCCAATTTCACCGATCAGAAGATCGCAGTTCTCACTGGCAAGATGTATTCTTCGTTTAATTTCATCTGTAATGTGAGGGACAACTTGAACGGTTTTTCCGAGGTACTTACCTTCCCGTTCATTTTCAATCACCTGGAGATAAACCTTACCCGAAGTGAAGTTATTATCGCGAGTCAGAGTGAGTGAAGTGAATCTTTCGTAGTGGCCCAGATCCAGATCGGTTTCCGCTCCATCATCAGTGACAAAAACCTCTCCATGCTGAGTAGGACTCATCGTTCCCGGATCCACGTTGATATAAGGATCCATTTTAAGCATGTTGATCTTAATCCCACGGCGCTCCAGAAGACATCCGATGCTGGCCGCGGCCAGACCTTTTCCCAGAGAACTGGTCACACCGCCGGTAATAAAAATATACTTTTTATCGTGCTTTCTCACTGAAGAGCTCCTTCAACTTTTTTAATATCTTCCGGGACATCTACTCCCATTAATTTTTGAGTCGTTAAAACTGCACCTATCGTCATTTGATTTTCCAAGGCCCGAAGTTGTTCTAATTTCTCCAGGTCTTCCAGGACCGACATGGGAAGTTTAACAAAAGCCGATAGAGCTTGAGGTTTATAACTGTAAACCCCTATGTGCTGATACCAGGAATACTCTCTCCCCCCATCGCGATCATAGGGAAGAGAAGCCCTGGAAAAATAGAAACATTGTTTGGAATCTGGGGAGTAGACCGCCTTAACCACGTTAGGGTTTTTGAAATCCTCCTCTTTAACCGATCGCTCACGTAAAAGAGTTCCGATACTATAGTTACTCGCCAGATGAAACTCCGCTAATTCCTTTAATACATTTCCCTTAAGTAGTGGTTCATCTCCTTGAACATTGATCACTAAGTCAGGATTTTCTGCCTTTAAAAAACGTTCATAGGCCAGTGCAATTCGTTCCGAGCCGGAAGGAACATTATCATTTACCCGTAATACTTTTCCGCCAAACTCGTGCACATGAGTTTCAATACCGTCATGGTCAGTCACAACATAAGTCGCTAGTCCCGACTCCTGACAGTTTTTATAAACACGCTCGATCATGGAAACGCCGGCAATTTTCGCCAATGGTTTTCCGGGAAAACGCGAAGACTGGAACCGTGCCGGTATGAGGATTACGACTTTTGCCATAATTGTAATTTGCCTTACTGTTAAGTTGACCCCTCATATTACGTTTTTTGGAAGCATACGACAATGAAAGGGAAAGAGTTTTAACCTTGCGTTAGCTAAGTGGCATGCTAAACTTTATTCATGAAACGCATTTTAACCGTCATTGTTTTGGCACTTTCAACCGTGATTTTTGCTCAGGATGAGGGAATAATGCAAGATGCCATCACAAAACCTGTGCTCAGTCTCCGTTGTAAGGAACTTTTTAAAGAACGTGCAGAAAAAATCAAAGTCCAGCAGCGCCTCAATGCCCTTCTTAGCCGTAATCAAGATCTCATCAAAAAAAGTCCCAAGGCCAAAGAAAGTATGCATTCGCGACTCATGTCCAATCAGGTAAAAGTGAAGAATGAACTTTATCTGACTAATTTACAAATTGAGACGATGGAAGAAAATATTGTCCGATCAGGTTGCCCTGGACTCTCCCTTTAATATCTGATTTTACTTCTCAGAATTCTTGATGTTACACTTTTCTCCGCACACACATATTTCGGGAGAAAAAGCTTTGGATAAAGCCCTCTTAATCTTTCTACTTTTAGGAAGCTCACTCGTCTATGCACAGGACGAGGATCTTTCTGCTCTGGAACTTGCCATTCAACAGGATGTCACTGAAACCACACCGTCTCGAAGCGGACAAGGTCGTCGCCGTGGAGCTACTCGTCCAACTCAAGTGACACAAAATCAGGAAGGCCGGGCGATAGATCTGCGCTCCGTACTGGAGGAAGGTTTCCGAAAAAACCCTTTTGAACAAATCCGTGGTCAACAAAAAGAACAAATCGATCTCTTGAAAACGGATTTGTATCAAAAATTCTGGCTACCAACTGTTTCATTAGAACTTGAAACGTCTAATCACCGCATTGACCGCTTTAAAGAATCTTCACAAAGCACTCCTGGAATGGGGGCCCAAAAAGCTCCAACAGGTAGTCTCGGTCTAGTGATTGATGATTACACCCTTTTTAACTGGGGTCGGGATTATCTTCAGTACCAAAATGAAAAACAAACTTTGAACCGCGCGAATCAACAGTTAGTTGAATCACGTCGTCGTTTAAAGTTTGATCTTATTACCCAATACTTCAATCTGGTTCGCACCCGGGAAGTACGGCGCATTTATCAGGAACAACTTCGCCAGACATCTTTCATTCATCGTCTGGCCCGTGAAAAACTGCAGCTCAGAAAAATCCGCGCCCAAGAATACTATCAGACTCGCTCAGAGTATCTTCGTTCTCAGACTGAGTACCAGGAATCTCTTTACGACGTAGGTCTACAAGAGGAAGCATTGGCCAATCTCTTAGGAGATGAATGGCAGGGTTCTTACCGCACACAAGAACAACTTAAGTATGTTTCGGTCAACACTTCCATGGAAGAGGCTTTGAAACTTGCTAAAGAACAGTCCGTTGATTACAGAAACGCAAAACTTCAATATGACAATGCTAACCGTAGTTATGAGAAGGCCCTAAAAGATAATCTTCCTCTCCCAAAATTTAGCTTCAATCTGGGAACCTACCGCACAGGTTTTGACCCTGATGGAACTTCCTGGAATTATCAGACAACCCCGGGGAACAGAAATGTTGAATTAGTAGCAGCAATCGACATGAAGTGGACGCTTTTAGGTGAAGGCGGCTTCTTTAATTCTCGGGACAATCAGCAGGCCTACCTGAATAAACGAATTGCGGAAATTAATTACTTCAATACTAAGCGCCAGCTAGAAGTAAAAGTCCGCACCATTTATAAGACGCTCCGTTATCTCGAGCAGAAAGTTGAGATCGCTCAATTTCAACATAAAAATGCTCAGAGTAACTACGACAGTGTTCTGGATAACTACATCGCCGGCAAAACTTCTTACACGGATATCAAGCTCGCAGTAGATAACCTTGTTATCTCTCACATTAACAGTGAAAACGTTAAGTTTGAGCATCTTCTGAAAAAGCTGGAGCTTGCGGACTACATGGGTCTGGAAGATTTCCCGGGTGAAAATTTTGAACAATTGGCCCAGAGATAATTTATGAAATACTTACTCCTTCTCCTTTTACCTCTTAACCTTTACGCTGGTCCCTTTGACCTTAGTGAGGAAGAATTAAACCCTGACTCAGAAGAGGTCTTAATCAGAAAACCTGAAAAATACCTCCGCCATGAGAGTATGATTTATGACTTTAATACGGACCTGGGTATTAAAGACCAACGCCAATATACCGGGACTGATCGCAATCGTTTTTCTATCGCGGGCCACATCTCAGGTAACTACGAACAGGTTCGGGATATGCTGGGAGTGGAACTCTCCTACATGCGCCGCAGTTCACGTTATGATCAAATTTGGTGGGGAGTCCAATTCTTCCAGCACAATACTTATTTTGATGCGATCACCAGAAACCATTCACAAAAAGCTGGCAGTAACCCGAACGCTGAGAGTAATTACATTCGCCCAGGGAATACTAAAAATACCGTCATGGCCGGAGGTCTAGGTGTAGGCTACCGCTTCAAGCTTCTTCTCGATTTCTTTGAAACCGAGAATATGTTCGAAAATATCGATGTTTTTTTTAATGGCGTTTTTTTAGATGAGAAATTTATTGATGAAAAGTACCAGGGCTACGGTTTAACCGCCAGCTATGGACTTCATAAACGTTCTGGAACTTCATTCTTCTACGGAGGGAAATTATCCTACAATGTGGCTTCGGTAACGAGAGATGCTATCGGCGATGAGAAAAAAAGTGATCGCTCCTTAGCACTCGGTTGGTTATCCGCAGCCTTTGAATTGGGATTTTTCTATTAATTTATGATACCTCGTTACGAAATACCTGAGATAAGCTCGATCTGGGCAGAGGATGCCAAATTTTCCTACTTTCTTAAAGTAGAGATGGCCCTTTTAAAGGCCTTAGAAGAAGCTAAGGTGTTCCCTCCGATAGGCAAGCATTTCCAAAATGCTAAAATCAATCTAGATCGGATCCATGAGATTGAAGCGAAAGTTCACCATGATGTGATTGCCTTTTGCACCTCCATCACGGAACAAGTAGGAAGCGAAGGTAAGTTCTTTCATTACGGTTGCACCTCCTCTGATATTATTGATACGGCCCTATCTCTTCAGTTACGAGATTCTTTAAAAATTGAAATTAAGGCGCTTAAGGAACTTAGAGACGCCCTCTGGTTTCGGGCCCTTGGAACCAAAAATCTTTACACCCTTGGCCGCTCTCATGGGATGATTGCTGAACCGATGAGCTTCGGTTTTAAGTTCCTCTCTTACGTGGCGGAGTTTTCTCGACGTCTGATCGATCTGGAAAAATTTGAAATGGATCTTACCGGCCAGATGTCTGGCGCAGTAGGAAACTACACCATTCTGACTCCTGAGATTGAAGAAAAAGTGATGAAAGAATTAGGTCTCAAGGTAGAGCCTCTTTCTACTCAGGTCATACCACGTGACCGTCTGGCAACTCTCGCCTCAATTCAAGCAGGCATCGCTGATGCCTTTGAGCGCCTGGCGATTGAAATCAGACACCTCCACCGCTCTGATGTTGGGGAAGTCGTAGAAGGTTTTAAACCAGGCCAGAAGGGCTCATCCACTATGCCTCATAAAAAGAATCCAATAGCTTCAGAAAATATTTCTGGTCTGGCGCGAGTGATCAGATCCCATGTGCAGATCGCTCACGAGAATACCCTTCTGTGGCATGAGCGTGATATCTCCCACTCTTCCAGTGAAAGGATGTGGGTCCCTGATAGCTTTGGCCTTACAGTCTATGCTTTAAGACGTGCCACTAGGATGATTAATGAGCTTCATGTAAATGAAGACAAGATCACAGCTCGGACCCAAGAACAATTTGCAACAGCTTCCAGTTACATTCTTCATAAACTCATCCCTTCCTATGAAGGAACGCGAGAAGACCTTTATGCTCATATTCAAAGTGCCTCGTTCGAATCCAAAAACCGCGAAGAATTCATTAAGGCCCTTAAAAACAAGGGCCTTAAAATCGATGAATTAAAGTTGGATTCAAATGAAGGAATGTATCGTGAGCAAACGGAAGCGGTCTTTAAGAGAATTGAGAAAACTTATAATCTCAAGACTACTTAATCTCTGAGATAATATGCTCTTGTCCTGAAAACAAGCTTTGCTCTTCTTTAATGTAGGCCTTAGCTTCCTCGACAGTATTGAAAAGACCAAGACTCACTCTATACCAATTGCCCTTGCCGGCAATACTAACTTCATTAATGATGGGATTATAGCCTCGGACAGTGAAACCTTCAGCAAACTGCTTTGCTTCATCCATCGTTTCATAAGAGCCAAGCTGAATGGTAAATTTTCCGGCCATAGGTGAAGGTGCCGCCGGGGTTTCTTCAACTTTAACGGCCTTTGTTTTATTATCGTCTGAAAACTTTTCCAGCTCATCAGTCAGACGATTTTTGGATTCATCCATGAGTTTTTTTAGTTTTTCGTCATCTGTAAGACCTGAATCTTCTTCCACGACTTTTTCAACATCTTCTTCCAGCGCAGACTTTAACTCAACCGTCTTAACGTCTTCCGCTTTTATTCCAGATTCGTTAAAGGCGAGCTTCTTCCCGAGCCTGATTCCTAACGTGAAACTGGTGATAATTAAAACCACGACGAAGGTTAAAATCAGTACGATTTCTTTTTTTTCAAAAATGATGACTTTGTTATTTTCTTCCATGATTACATTTTAAGAGCTTACCGGATTTTCCGCCAGACTTTTTCAAATCCGAACAAAACTGTCTGGCATTCAAGCTTTTGATCGTAATACTCCTGCCCTATGGATTAGAACTCCCCTCACATAAAGGAGGATTTATGAAAAAAATCATTAAAAATCAAAAGGGCCAGGGAATCATGGAATACGTCATTATTTCTAGCCTGATCGGAATCTGTTGCCTGGTAGCGGTTAGACAATTCGGGGAAGTGGTCCAAAAACGTGTTCAAAACATGAAGTCCCAGATTGCATCAGAGATAAATCTTAAATGAATCTTCTTGCCTGGATTCTCTCTCTTTCAATCCTGATTCTTCTTATGGCAGAGGCCGTGGACTTTCACCGGGCCACTCTCTGCCGTCAAGAAGCCTGGCTAAAAAGCACTGATCTTATAACTAGAAACCTACTCTTTAATGCCCCCGAACAAGAGCGCGCCTTTCATGTC